>NZ_JCABYM010000042.1:72978-91781 GCF_059499385.1 Limnoglobus sp.
GAGCGTGGGGATCTTATCGCGGCGCCCCGCGGGGCGTACCCCGCCGGGTTACTTCCACAACCCCGGCGGCTACCGCCGCTCGGCTCGCCACAGAAACATCGCCTATCGCTTCGCCGACAGCCGCGCCTGGACTTGCTCCAACATCGTCCGCTCGTCCGGGAACGCGCCGGTCGCGAGCTTCGAATAAATCAACTCGTCGTTCGCCTTGAACTCGAAGCACCCGCCGCTGGCCGGGATGAGCTTCAACTCGGACACCTTCTGCTTGAACGTGTTGAGGATTTGGCCCGCCAAACTGAGGGCCTTCGGCTCGTACCCTCACGCCGCGCAATACTTCAACTCCAGCTTCATCACGCGCCTCCATAAAAAGCTCACGCCCGGCAACTCGCCGGGCGTAGGCATTATAGGCACGGGTCGGTCACGACAGCACGTCGATGAGCTTGTGCAGCTGCGTCGCGCCGAGGCGATCGACCAGCTTGCGGAGCGTCACCACGTCGTCCGTCCAGTCGCCCTTGCCGCCGGTCCCGGCCGGGGCCGCGGACGCCGCCGGGCGGCCGGGCTTGCGGCCGCGGCCCTTCGGCTTGTTCAGCATCGACTTGTAGGACGAAATCATCTGCGTGCCGATCTCGTGGTTGTGCTTCTCCTTGATGAGCTGCTGGATGGCGAGGGGCTTCGCCTTCGCGCCGAGTTCGGCGATCGCCTCGCGCACGAGTTGCATCTTGTTCGGGCCGTCGCCCTTCTTCCCGCGAGCCATAATAACCTCGGAAGTTTGAATGCCGGCGGCCGGCGTGGCCGCCCTGTATTCAATGATGATGGTAGCCCGCGACGCGCAGGCGGGGAAGATACGGGTATGAGGAAATGTTGTACTTTCCGGAAAATGATACCCGATATGCAGACTCACCCCGGGGCCTTCAACGCCGCCACCTCCGGCAGGTCCTTGAGGGCGTTGAGGCCGAACGCCTGGAGGAACTTCTTCGTCGTCCCGTACAACTGGGGCCGGCCGAGCGAGTCGTGCCGGCCGGCCGCCCGGACCAACCCCTTCTCCATCAGCAACCGAATGAGGTCCGTGCAGTTCACGCCGCGGACCTTCTCGACCTCGGCCCGCATGATCGGCTGCCGGTACGCGATCACCGCGAGCGTCTCCATCGCGGCCGCGGACAGCCGCACGTCGTGCCCGGTCCGGCGGAGCCGGACCAGCCACGGGTGGTAGCTCTCCCGCGTCAGCAATTGATACCCGCCCGCCAACTCCACGATTTGAAACGGGGCGGCCTCGGCCTCATACAGGTCGCGGAGCCGTTGGATGAGCTTGCGGGCCTCATTACCGTCTTGCAGGTCGGCGGCCTCGGCGATCCGGCGGGACGTGAGCGGCTCGTCGGCGAGCATGAACGCCGCTTCGACGCGGGCGAGCTTCGGCTCGCGGCCGTGCGGGTCGGCCGGGGCCGCGGCCGCCACCGCGCGGCCGAGGAGCAGTTTCACCGCCGCCGGCGGCCGCGCGTTCGCGGGCCGGGCGGTGTGCGGCCGGAGCGCGGCCGGGCCGAGGCGTCGGGAGAAGGGTTGCATGTCTGGAGCTTTTGTATGGCCCGCGCTCAAGTATCGGCGTAGTGTATTCGCGGCCTCTCACGTCTCTGCGGTTTCGTCCCCACAATCCGGAGTCCCGTCATGACCAGTCTCGCGACCGAGTTCAAGAAATTCCTCATGCGCGGCAACGTCGTCGATCTCGCCGTCGGCGTCGTCATCGGGGCGGCGTTTAGCAAGATCGTGGACGCCGTCGTCGCCGGGCTGTTCATGCCGATCATCGGCCTGCTCACCGGGGGCATCGACTTCAGCGGGTACAAGCTGACGATCTACGGCGACGCCGCCATCGCCATCGGCGTCGTCATCCAGGCGATCTTCAACTTCGTCATCATCGGGTTCTGCCTGTTCCTGGTCGTGAAGGCCATGAACCGGATGCAGAAGAAAGAGGAGGCGAAGGCCGGACCGACGCCGACGGAGGTGCTTCTCGCGGAGATTCGGGACGAGTTGAAGAAGCGGCCGGCGGCGTAGGCCGTGCTTACGGCCCTGCCTTCATATAGCCGCCGGCTTGCCGGCGGGATTTGGGGGTCGCAAAACCCCGCCGGCAAGCCGGCGGCTATATAGTTGGCCGCGGCCCGTAAGATGTCTGCATGTTGCGCGAGGAACAGATCGACATCCGCCGCCAGCGGGCGAAGGCGAGCCGGTTCGTCATCGAGAACCTCACCAAGAAGCGGGTCTTCTCCGACTACCGCGTCACCAACCCCGAGAGCAAGGGGCAGTACACCGTCACCGTCCACGGGTTCGACGTCGGCGACAACACCTGCACCTGCCCGGACTTCAAGTCCAATACGCTCGGGACCTGCAAGCACATCGAGGCCGTCCTCGAAGAGTTGAAGGACGACCTGCCGGCGCACCTCCAGAAGAAGAAGGCCACGTTCACACGGCCGGAGGTGTACCTCAACTACGGCGACCCACTCCGCGTCGGCCTGCACCTCCCGGCCCGGCACTCGGACAAGCTCGCGCAACTGGCGAAACGCTTCTTCGATGACAAGGGCCTCTGGCACGGCAAGGGCCGGTTCGAGGACCTAGTTCCGGAGATTCAGCGCATCCCGGAAGAAGTGACCGTCCTCTCGGACGCGATGGAGTACATCGAGCGGGAGGTCGAGCAGGCCGAGATGCTGCGGAAGGAGCGCGAGTGGTTGGAACTGCTCGCCGAGGGCAAGCTCGACTGGCAGCTGCTCCACGTCCCGCTGTACGACTACCAGACCCGCGGGGCGATCTTCCTGGCCTGCCGCGGCCGCAGCATCCTCGGCGACGACATGGGCCTCGGTAAGACGGTCCAGACGCTCGCGGCCGTCGAGATTCTCGTCCGCGAGCGCAACATCAGCCGCGTCCTCGTCGTCGCGCCGGCGTCGGTGAAGTACCAGTGGGCGACGGAGATACAGAAGTTCACCAGCCGGGCCGTGCAGATCATCGACGGCAGCCCGGAGGCGCGGCAGCTGCAGTACCTCGAACCGACGTTCTTCCGCCTCGTGAACTACGAGCAGGTCGTCCGCGACCGGGACGCCATCAATGCGTGGAAGCCGGACGTGATCGTGCTCGACGAGGCGCAGCGGATCAAGAACTGGGAGTCGAAAACGTCCCGCGAGGTGAAGCGGCTGAAGAGTCCCTACGCGATGGTCCTCACCGGCACGCCGCTGGAGAACCGGCTGGAGGAACTCTACAGCATCGTGCAGTTCGTGGACGAGCGGCGGTTCGGCCCGGCGTTCCAGTTCCTGCACGACCACCGCGTCCTGGACGCCGAAGGGAACCTCAAGGGCTATCGCAACCTCGACGCGATCCGCGACAAGTTGGAGCCGATCTTCCTCCGCCGGACGCGGGCCGAGGTGCTGACGCAACTGCCGGGGCGAACGGACAACACTGTGTTCGTGGAACTCAGCGACGCGCAGCGGACCCCTTACGAGGATCAAAAGACGACGCTCGCCCGGCTGATGCAGAAGGGCTACCTCACGGACCTGGACCGGAAGCGGATCCTCGCGTGCATCGTGAACATGCGGATGGTCTGCGACAGCACGTTCCTGTTCGACAAGCGGACGCATGTGTCGCCGAAGCTCGCGGAGCTGGCGGACCTCGTGCCGGAGTTGCTGGAGGATGACGCGCACAAGATCGTCGTCTTCAGCCAGTGGGAGACGATGATTCAGGAGACGGCGGCGCTGTTCGACAAGCTCGACGTGGGGTACGCGCTCTTGCACGGCGGCCTCGCCGGCAAGGACCGGCAGGCGGTGCTGAAGAAGTTCCAGACGGACGCCGAGTGCCGCGCGTTCCTCAGCACGGACGCCGGCGGGACGGGGTTGAACCTGCAGGTCGCGGACACGGTGGTGAACCTGGAACTGCCGTGGAACCCGGCGGTGCTGGAGCAGCGGATCGCCCGCGTCCACCGGATGGGCCAGAGCCGCCCGGTGCGGGTGGTGAACCTCGTCACCCGCGGCACGATCGAGGAGAAGGTGCTGCGGACGCTGGAGCAGAAGCAGAACCTGTTCGCCGGCGTGTTCGACGGGGACGACGACGAGGTGCTGTTCAGCACGGTGGCGAGCGGGACGCTGTTGAAGGCCGTCCGCGACCTGCTGACGGAGCCGAAGGCGGCGAGCGAGCCGGCGAAGGCGGCCGCGCCGGCCGGCGGGGCGGACGTGTGGCGGGCGGCGGCGGCGTTCCTGGAGTCGCTGGCGGCGGGCGAACCGCCGCCGGAGGACGTGGGCGAGCAGGTCCGCGCCGCCGTGCAGAAGCTACGGGCGCGGCTGGAGCGGAAGGCGAACGGCACGGCGTAAGCGTGCCGGTGATGCGCCTGCGTGTCTCACCGGCACGCTTACGCCGTGCCGTTCGCCTTGCCGACTTGAATCATTTCCCCCCGATTTCCCCACGTGCTCCCACCGCCCGCCTGTTGTGCCGGCGGTGCGGCTCAATCGGGTCACTCGCGTTGCGACGAATCCGCCGCCCGCCGCCCGCCCTCGCACTCGTCGCGCCCGTCGTTTCCGCGCCCGACGCCCGCCGCCGGTGACGATTGAAGGACGTACACCGCCACGCACGGACGCGAGGAGTTTTTGCATGCGCCGGAATCGCCTGCTGAAAGTCGAGCAACTCGAAGACCGGTCCACGCCCACGACGCTGCCCGCCGGCTTTACCGAGCAGGTGATCGCCACCGGCATCGACAACCCGTCGTCGATGGAGGTCGCCCCGGACGGCCGCGTCTTCGTCGCCCTCCAGAACGGGCAGGTGAAGGTCGTGCAGGACGGCGTCGTCCGGCCGACGCCGCTGTTCGACCTCGACACCCGCAGCAACGGTGAACTCGGCCTCCTCGGGTTCACCCTCGACCCGGACTTCGCGACGAACGGGTACGTGTACGCCTACTACCGGCCGGCCGTCGCCACCGGGGCCGTCGAGTTCAACCGCGTCAGCCGGTTCACCACGGACGGCAGCGTCGTGCTGCCGGGGACGGAACTGGTCCTCATCGACCTCGACCCGATCCTCCCGCCCGGCGAGAACGGCACGCACAACGGCGGGGCGATGCACTTCGGCCCGGACGGCAAGCTCTACATCGCCACCGGGGACAACGCCCACGGCCAACTGGCGCAGTCGCTCGCCAGCACGGCCGGGAAAATCCTCCGGCTGAACCCGGACGGGTCGATCCCCGACGACAACCCGACGACGTTCGCCGGCCTCGCCGGGACGCCGGCCGGGAAGTACCGGGCGATCTACGCCGTCGGGTTCCGCAACCCGTTCACGTTCGACGTGCAGCCGGGGACCGGCCGCATCTTCGTCAACGACGTGGGGGCGAGCGCGTTCGAGGAGATCAACGAGCTGCTCCCCGGCCGCAACTACGGGTGGCCCGGCGTCGAGGGGGCCGGCACGAACCCGGCGTACACGAACCCGGTCTACCAGTACGCGCACGGGGCGTTCGGCACGCCGGACTTCCCGCGGGCCATCACCGGCGGCGCGTTCTACACCCCGCCGGCGAACAACTTCCCGGCCCGGTACGCCGGCGACTACTTCTTCGCCGACTTCATCGCGAACTTCATCCAGACCTACGACCCGGCCACCGGGCAGGTGTCGCCGTTCGCCACGGACCTGACGAAGGGCGGCGTGATCGACCTCGATACCGCGCCGAACGGCGACCTGTACTACCTCGCCCGCGGCGAGACGGGACTGGACGCCGGGCTGTACCGGCTGCGGTTCGCGAACGCGCCGGCGATTGCCGTGCAGCCGGTCGGCGTGCGGCTCAACGTCGGCCAATCGACGACGCTGAGCGTCAGCGCGAACGGGGCCGGGCCGCTGCGGTACCAGTGGTCGCGGGACGGCGTGGCGATTCCGGGCGCGACCGGGAGCACGTACACCGTGCCCGCAGTGTCCCTCGGCGATCACGCGGCGAGCTACCGCGTCGTCGCGAGCAACGACTTCGGGTCGGTGGAAAGCACGGCCGCCGTGTTGGTCGTGACGAGGAGCGACCCGCCGACGGCGGCGATCACGTCGCCGGACGCCGACCCGCTGCGGCCGGACACGAACAGCTACGTGTCCGGCCAGACGTTCACGTTCACCGGCGTCGGGGCCGACCCGGAGGCCGGCCCGCTGCCGGCGTCGGCGCTGACGTGGACGGTCGAGTACCACACCGGGGCGGCGTCCCGGCCGTTCGTCCCGCCGACGGCCGGCGGGTCGGTCACGTTCACCATCCCGACGGCGACGCCGTACACCGCGGCCGACGTGTTCTTCCGCGTCATCCTCACGGCCCGCGACGCGGACGGGCACGAGGGCGCGACGTACCGCGACCTGAAGCCGGTCACGGCCAACGTCACCGTCGCGGCGTCGGCCCCCGGCGTGGACGTGCTGCTCGGCGGCCAGCCGGTCGGCCGGGTCCACACGTACCTCGGCGTGGCCGGCATCGAGCGGACGTTGGAAGTCCCAGCGGAAGTGACCGTGGACGGGGCCGTCTGGCGGTTCGTCGGCTGGTTCGACGGCGTGACGACGCCGGCCCGCACCTTCTCCACGCCGACGACGGCGACGACGTACCTGGCCGTGTACGAGCGGCCGGTCGAACTGTTAGACGGGATCGCGGCCGGGGCCGGGTTCGGCGGCGGGCCGGTGGTGAAGACGTTCGACGCGGCCGGCAACCTGACGGCCGAGCGGTTCGCGTTCGACCCGGCGACCCGGCACGGCGTCAGCGTCGCGACCGGCGACTTCACCGGCGATGGCGTGCCGGACACCGCGGCCGCGGCCGGCCCCGGCGGGCAGCCGGTCGTCACCGTCACCGACGGGGCCACCGGGCTGACCGTCGGCACGTTCCTCGCGTTCGAGCCGACGTTCACCGGCGGCGTGAACGTGTCCGCCGCCGACTTCGACGGCGACGGCACGGACGACCTGATCCTGACCGCCGGGTTCGGCGGCGGCCCGCGGGTCCGGGTGGTGCGGGCGAACAACACCCAGGTGTTCGCCGACTTCTTCGGCATCGACGACCCGAACTTCCGCGGCGGCGCGCGGGCGGCGGCCGGCGACACGAACGGCGACGGGCAACTCGACCTCGTCGTCGCGGCCGGGAACACCGGCGGCCCGCGGGTCGCCGGGTGGGACGGCCGGAACTTGCTCCAGGGGCAGTTCGTGCGAACGTTCGCCGACTTCTTCGCGTTCGACCCGGCCCTCCGCAACGGGGTCTACGTGTCGCTCGGCGACACGAACGCGGACGGCCGCGACGACCTGATCCTCGGGGCCGGGTTCGACGGCGGCCCGGCCGTCCGCGTCCTGTTCGGCACGCCGGCCGGGTTCACGGGGGCCGGGCCGGAAACGCAGTTCTTCGTCGGCGACCCGAACGGGCGGAGCGGGGTGCGGGTGCTGGCCCGCGACCTGGACGGCGACGGCCGCGCGGAGATCGTGACGAGCACGGGCGAGAACCAGCCGGGCGTCGTGACCGTCACGAACGAGGCGGGCGTGGTGCTGGACTCGTGGCCCGTGCTGCCGGTAGCGCTCGAGGGCGGCATCACGATCGGGTGAGGTGCGCGGCCCGTGAAACGACGAACGGGTTCCCGTTGGGAACCCGTTTCGCGTTCTTCGAGTGCCGAGGACAGGACTTGAACCTGCATGGGGTTGCCCCCGCTAGCACCTCAAGCTAGTGCGTCTGCCAATTCCGCCACCTCGGCGTGGGATAGAGCATTATGCGGCCCGCGGCCGCGGTTTCAAGGGCCATTCCCGTCCTCGTCCGGCCAGGCGTCCACCGGCGAGTACGCGATCAGATGGTTCTTCGTCCAGTCCATCAGCTTGAGCGCCCCGAACGTTAGCGCGACGATGAACCCCAGTACGGCCGCGGCGACCGCGTCCTTGCCCCAGCCCTGCGGCTCGAACACGACCAACAGCCCGACGACGAGCAGCCCCAGGACGGAGAGCGCGGTCGTGAACGCGGACGGCAGGGCGATGGCCGAGAGCTGGTTCCGCTCCCCGAAGTCCGGCGGCCAGAGGTCCCGCACGCGGGCGGCGGCGACCGCGGAGTTCAGCCACACCTTCGCCCCGGCCCGGTAGCCGAGGACGATGCCGACGGACGTGACGAGGCCGGACGCCACGGCCGCGGACAGGCCGGACACGCACGACCCGGCGAAGATCATCGTGAGCGTCTCGTCCTGCTTCCCTTGCGGCTTCTGCCACGCCCCGACCAGGGCGTTGTGGAGGAACAGGAACGCGAACGAGAGGGCGATGCCGGCGATGGCGGCCTTCCAGAGGCCGAACCCGGCATACACCCAGAAGTGCGCCCGGCCGCGGCGGCGGTTCGGGTCGCGGGTCCAGAGCCACCACCCGGTACGGGCGTCGCCCCACGCGAACTTCAGGCTGATCGTCGCCCCGAGGAGGGCCGGCTGCTGGAACACCTCGTACACGCCGACCGCGACGGCGACGAGCCCCCCCCAGACGATCCACGCCCGCCGCTCGGTCCGGGAGTCGTCCGCGTCGGCCGTCATTGCTTCGGCCGGCCGAACTCGTCGAGGCCGTACCGGGCGAAGATTTCCGCCGGCGTAATCCAGACCACGCCGCCGTCCGGGCCGGCTTGGCAAACGGACCGGCCCATGCGGGCGTGTTCGAGCAGCGCGACCCGTGCCGCTTCCGCGTGGGCCTCGTCGAGCAGCTTGTTCATCTCGAGCATTTCGTTATGTCGGCTCATCACGGCCTCACTCATGACCGGCTCCTTGTTGAACATCCAACCACGTGTCGCCGTCGATCACGGTTTCGCGATCCGGCGAACCGAACGCGATGAGTCGTCCCTGCTTGTCGCTGTTATCGTACACCCGCCACGCGGTCGTGACGGGACGGTACAGGTCGAAAAAGTTACGGATGCTCCGGCCGTACCTCTGACGAACGGTCGCGTCGGGAATGAAGTGCCCGCCGGCCCGCACCCGCTCGGCCACCCGCTCGATGGCCAGTTCGGGACTCTTCAGCCAATAGTAGAAAAGGTATACCTCGTAGCCGGTGGCCCGCAGTTCTTCCAGCCACGGGGCGTAGGTCTTGCCGGCCAGCGTTGTTTCCAAGGCGAAGTCGGCGCGGCTCGCGGCCAGATCGTGCAGAAACTCCAACATGATTCGCCCGGCGCGCATCGCCTGACTCTCGGGGTTGAACGCATTCAACCCGCGGGCGATGGCGTCGGCGTTCGTGAAACAGGGGATCTTCAGCACCTTCGTGAGGATGGTGTGGGACGCGGTCGTCTTCCCCGCCCCGTTGATCCCGGCCAGCACAACGACTCTGGGCATCGCGCGTCCCCTCTCGCGGTCGTCGGGTGTTAGATACGATACCACGGCCGGTATACCTTCCGCCATTCCACCCTCAACCGGAGACCCGCCATGCCCGTTCGGATGACGACCCTCGCGCTCGTGCTGCTGTCCGCCGCCGTCGGCCGGGCCGACGACTGGCCGCAGTGGATGGGGCCGGACCGCGACAATGTCTGGAAGGAGACCGGCGTCGTCGAGACGTTCCCCGCCGGCGGCCCGAAGGTCCTGTGGCGGACGCCGCTCGCCGGCGCGTACAGCGGCCCGGCCGTCGCCGACGGCAAGGTCTACGTCACCGACTACGTCACCAAGGACAAGGTGAAGGAAGGGAACTGGGAAGGGGCCGAACTGACCGGCATCGAGCGCGTCCACTGCCTCAACGAGGCCGACGGCAAGGAGGTCTGGAAGCACGAGTACCCGGTCAAGTACCGCGTCAGCTACCCGAACGGCCCGCGGTGTACGCCGCTCGTCAGCGGCGGGAAGGTTTACACCCTCGGCGCGGAGGGCGACCTCATCTGCTTCGCCGTCGGCGACGCGAAGAAGATCGTCTGGCAGAAGAACCTGAAGGACACGTACAAGAACGGGTCCCCGCTGTGGGGTTACGCGGCGCACCCGCTCATCGACGGGCAGAAGCTCATCACCCTCGCCGGCGGGGACGGGTCGCACGTCGTCGCGCTCAACAAGGACACGGGCGAGGAAATCTGGAAGGCCGAGTCGTCCAACGGCAAGGACGAGGTCGGGTACTGCCCGCCGACGATCGTGACCATCGGCGGCGTCCGGCAGCTCGTGCTGCTCAAGCCGAAGGCGTTCACGGCCCTCGACCCGGAGACCGGCAAGCGGCTCTGGACGCAGCCGTACACGGCCGACAACGGCAGCATTATCATGACCCCGATCGTCGTCGGCGACTACGTGTTCGGCGGCGGGTGGAACAACAAGAACCTGCTACTCAAGATTTCGACCGGCGGCGGGAAGCAGACCGCCGAGACGGTGTGGAAGGACAAGCGCGGGTTCGGCGTCTCGGCCGTGAACGTGCAGCCGATGCTGGTGGACAGCGTCCTCTACGGGATCGACCAGAACGGGAAGCTGTACGCCGTCGAGTTGCCGAGCGGCAAGCGGCTGTGGGAGACGGACGAGGTCGTCGGCCGGTCCGGCAACTCGGAGACGGCGTTCATCGTCAAGAACGGCGACCGGTTCTTCTTCTTCACCGAGAAGGGCGACCTGGTGATCGGCAAGCTGTCGCCGAAGGGGTACGAGGAGGTCAGCCGGGCGAACGTGCTGAAGCCGACGCACAAGGTCAGCGGCCGGACGGTCGTGTGGAGCATGCCGGCGTTCGCGAACAAGAAGCTGTTCGCCCGCAACGACGAGGAGATCGTCTGCGTGGACCTGGCGAAGTAAGCGTAAGGCGAGCCGAGCGGCGTAAGCCGCCGGGTTAATCTCCCTCACCCGGCGGCTTACGCCGCTCGGCTCGCCAGTTATTGCGCCACGCAAATCCGTTCCCGCCCCTTCGATAACCCTGGAAACCTCCGTTCCCAGGGTGTCCCGTGGTCGTCATCGTCGGTGCAATCGTGGTCCTCGGGGCCGTCCTCGTCGGGTTCACCATGGCCGGCGGGCACGCCCACTCGCTCGTCCACCCGTCCGAGTTCGTCACCATCGGCGGGGCGTCCCTCGGCGCGCTCATCATCATGACGCCGATGAAGACGCTCAAGGACCTCGTCCGCGGCATCCTCGCGGTCCTCAAAGGGTCGCCGTACAACAAGGCGGCGGCCGCCGACGTGCTGAAGCTCTTCTACGGCATCGGCAAGGTCGTCCGCCAAGAGGGCGTCCTCGGCCTCGAGGCGCACATCGGCGCGCCGCAGAACAGCGGCATCTTCAAGGGATCGCCGAAGGTCCTCGCCAACGGCCACCTGAAGCACTTCGTGTGCGACGGCCTCGCGCTGCTCGTGGACGGGAAGCCGACGCCGGAGCAGCTGCACGCCTGGCTGGAGGAGGAGATCGCCGTCATCGAGCGGGAGCACCACGCCGTCGTCGGCGCGATCAACAAGGTGTCGGACTCGCTGCCCGGCTTCGGGATCGTGGCGGCCGTGCTCGGCATCGTCGTGACGATGCAGGCCATCGGCGGGCCGGTGGAAGAAATCGGGCACAAGGTCGGGGCGGCCCTCGTCGGGACGTTCCTCGGCATCCTCATGGCCTACGGGTTCATCGCCCCGCTCGCCGGCCGGCTGGAGGCCGTCGGCGAGGTGGAGGCGGCGTTCCTGAAGGCGGTGGCGTCCGGCGTCGTCGCCATCGGCGAGGGGGCCGGGCCGCGGGACGTGGTCACCCGCGCCCGCCGGGCGCTCGGTACCGACTGCCGGCCGACCCAGGGGGAGTTGCAGAAGTTGCTCGCGGACGCGAAGGGGGCGTGACATGGCGGCGAAGGGCGGCGGTTCCTGGAAGGTGGCCTACGCGGACTTCGTGACCGCGATGATGGCGTTCTTCCTGGTCATGTGGATCGGGTCGCAGGACACGAAGACGAAGCAGGCGGTGGCGAACTACTTCATCGACCCGGCCGGGGTGTCGAAGCGGCCGTCCACGCCGGGGTCGGTGACGCCGACGCCGTCGCACGGGTCCGTGCCGAACGAGGAGGCCACGGCCGTCGGCAAGGGGCGGACCTCGTACACCGAGGTGAACCCGAACAGCCCGCTGACGAAGATGGTCAGCGACAGCATCTTCCAGGACGAGCGGGCGCTGCAGTACTGGCGGGACCAGGCGAACAAGCAACGGGCGGACGCGGCCGAGTCGCCGGAGGTGGTCCGGCGGCAGGAGCCGATCATGAAGGTGGCGGCGGACGCGCTGGCGAAGCGGTTGCGGGAGGAGTTCTCGCAGAAGGTCGCGCCGCAGAACAAGGGCGTCTACCAGAACCTGCTGTTCTCGACGCTCAAGGACGTGACGTGGGTGCAGATCGCGGAAGACCTGTTGGCCGCGTCGTGACCCGGCGGTTTTCACCCCGAACGGACGGCCGCAACCACCCGGTTTTCACCCCAAAGGGGTGGGAGATGTCAGCCCAGGGCAACGCCCTGGGTGGGGACCGCAACCACCCCGCAGGCTGAAAGCCTGCGACAAGGCGATCCCAGACACGCACATGCCTCCCGCGTCCACGCGCCCAGGGCGTTGCCCTGGGCTGAGCGCTCCCAGGCTTTCAGCCTGAAAACCACCTCATCCCCGCGCCTGCCGCACGACCGCGACGTACTTCTTCGCCAGCTCGCGGATCGCGGCGAAGTCCCCCGCGGCGACCAGCTTCGGGTCGATGAGCTGCCCGCCGACGCCGAGACAGACGGCCCCGGCCGTCAGGTAGTCGGCGGCCGTCGCCAGGTCCACGCCGCCGGTCGGCATCAGCTTCACCTGCGGCAGCGGCCCCCGGACCGCCCGGAAGAACGCCGGGCCGAGCACGTCCGCTGGGAACACCTTCACCACGTCCGCCCCGGCCTCCCACGCGGTCAGAATCTCCGTCGGCGTGAACGCCCCCGGCATCACGAGCTTGTCGTACCGCCGGCACAGCCGGATCACGTCGAGGTTCACCGCCGGGGAAACGACGAACTCCGCCCCGGCCAGGATCGCGGCGCGGGCGGTCTCGGCGTCCAGCACCGTGCCCGCGCCGAGGAGGACGCGGTCGCCGAGTTGCCGCTTCGCCTCGCGGATCACGTCGAGGGCGTTCGGCACGGTGAGCGTGACCTCGGCGACGCCGACGCCGCCGTCGGCCAGCGCGTGCAGGACTTGCACGAGCGGCGCGGGGTCGGCGAACCGCACGACGGCGACGAGGCCGCCGTCGGTGACACGCTTCAGGTCGGCTTCACGGGGCATGGACGAATCTCGAACGGGGTGGGTTTCCCTGGGACCGCGGGCGTCCCGCCCGCCCACCTCTCCCGCACGGGGACCCGTCTCAAGCGGCTGGGGCCGTGGCGGGCGGGACGCCCGCGGTCCCAGGGTTGGCTCACGCCTTCAACCGGCCGGCGAACTTCTGCCGCAACTTTGCCACCTTCGGCGACACCACGGCCACGCAGTATGGCTGCGCCGGGTTCGCCCGGTAGTACCCCTGGTGGTACGCCTCCGCCGGGTAGAACGTCTCGACCGGCACGACCTCGGTGACGACCGGGTTCGGCCAAATCTTCTCGGCCGTCAGCCGCGCGATCACCTCTTCCGCGACCCGCTTCTGGTCCGGCGAGTGGTAGAAGATGGCGGAGCGGTATTGCGTACCCACGTCCGCCCCCTGGCGGTTGAGCGTCGTCGGGTCGTGGATCGCGAAGAAGGCTTCGAGCAACTGCTCGTAGGAGAGAATGCCCGGCTCGAACGTGACCTGCACGACCTCGGCGTGCCCGGTGTTGCCGCCGCAGACGGCCCGGTACGTCGGGTTGGGGACGGCCCCGCCCATGAACCCGGACTCGCAGGACAACACGCCCTGCAGGTTCTCGAAGCAGGCTTCGAGGCACCAGTAGCACCCGCCGCCGAGGGTGGCCGTTTCGTGATGGATCGACATATGCACCTCCGCGGGCATTCTACCACCCGAGCGCGCCGCGGAGGGCCTCCAGGCCGCCGGCGAGGGCGGCCGCCCCGGTCGGGAACTTGGCGTCCCCGTCGAGCCGCTTGCCGTTGTTCGTCTGGGTGACGGCGCACACGAACTCGCCCTTCGCCGGCCGCACGTCCAGCCGGTACTGCGGCTGCCCGCCGAGGACGACGAACGCCGTGTACGGGCCGACGCCGGCCGTCAGGCCGCCGTCGCGCTTCTTCAACCAGTCGGGGACCGTCGGCAGCACCATCGCGGGAAACCTCCGGGAGGGACGGAGGGCATTCTACGAGCGGTGTGATTGGTGATTCGTTCTTCGTGCTTGGAAAGACCAGAAGCCGCGTTCTCCGGTCACTAATCACCGAGAACTAATGACGAATGACGGCTCCCGAATCCGCCGCAGCATCCCCGCGTCTCGCGGTCGGCGAACAAGGTTATGCGGGCGGAGGCCGTGACATTCCGGCCTCCGCCCAGAGTTAAAATCGCAGCGAATCTACTCCGGCAGCGGCTGATCCTTCGTTTCCGGCAGGAACGGCAGGACGAGCAGCCCGAGGAGGAACACGGAACACATCGTCACCGCGGCGTACCGGAACGCATCCGGCCCCGTGTAGACCGACGTGGTCAGGTGCGCGAGGGTGAACGGCCCGGTCGCGGCGAGGAACCGGCCGGCGTTGTAGCAGAAGCTCGTGCCGGTGCTGCGGAACTTCGTCGGGAACAGCTCCGGCAGGTAGATCGCGTACCCGCCGAACAGCGCGAGCTGGCAGAACCCCATGATCGGAATCATCCAGAAGATGTCCTCGCGGGTTTGCAGGTTGAAAAACGTGTACGCCGTGGCGGCCGCCGCCAGGAGGAAGAACAGGGCGAACGTCTTCCGCCGGCCGAACATCCCCGTCACCCAGCTGAACGCGAAGATGCCGAGGAACGCGCCGAGGTTCTGAAGCAGCGACGTGATGCCCCGCCACTTGCCGAGTTCGCCGCTCAGCTCCGCCCCGGCGAACCCCTCGGCCTTCAGCGTGTTCTCCAGGGCCAGCGTCGTCAGCCGCGGGGAGAAGAAGCCGATGCCCCACAACCCGATCACGCCGGCGCTGGTGAGCAGCAGCCCGAGGACGACCCGCTTCGCCCACGGCGGCGTGGTGAGCAGCGCCGTCAGCGTGCCGAAGAACGCCTGCCACGGCGACGGCCGCGCCCCGGCCCGCTCGGCGTCCCGCATCGCCTGCCACTTCGCCGGTTCCTTCAGCGAGAACTGCACGATGACGAGCAGGATGCCGGGCAGGATGCCGATGAGGAACATGACCCGCCACGGCGTCAGCCACTGGTAGCTGGCGAACGCCCCGTCCTTCTGAAGCCCACCGAGGTACATGCTGATGAGCGCCGCCCCGCAGTTGCCGATGACGCTCGACGCCTGGAACAGGCCGAGGATGTACGGCCGCGGCCGGTCGGGGACGGTCTCGGCGAGCAGCACGACGGCGGCGGCGAACGCCCCGCCGACGCCGAGGCCGGTGAGCAGCCGGTAGAGCATGAAGTCTTCCACCCCGGTCGAGAGGGCGCTGAGGCCGGTGAACAGCGCGTACAGGCCGATCGTCATGGTGAGCGTCTTCACCCGGCCGAGGCGGTCGCCGAGGACGCCGAACCCGATCCCGCCAATGGCCCACCCGATCATGAACACGGCCGTCGCGTACCCGCCGAGCTTGCCGACCTCCGGGTCGTTGACCGGCTTGTTGAGCAGCGACGCGATGGCCGGGTCGCGGGCGAGGACGAACAGCTGCTGGTCGAGGCAGTCGAGGTCCCACGCCAGGCAGCAGACGATGAACACGAACCACTGGTAGCCGTTGAGTTCCTTGAGGCTGGCCCATCCGGTGCGGGGGGCGGCGGGGTCGGACATGGGAATTCTCGTGATAGTAGTAGGCACACTCCGTGTGCCGTTTGCAGTCGGTCGCAGCGGCACCCACGTACTCGCCGCGGCAGCCAGGAGACGGCACACGGAGTGTGCCTACTACTTTGGCCGGTTGGGAGGGTTCGCGATGGTATATCCGATGCCGCGGGGAAACGCCAGCGTTTCCTCGCGGCGGCCGCAGTTGCTATGATGATCGTTTCCTTAACGGCGGGCGGTCGGAAACCCAGACTTCCGAAGTCCGGCTTCGACTTCGGAAGTCGATCCCCCGCGGGGGCGTCCCTCCCCGCCCGTCGGTGCCGGTCCCGCTCGACTTCCGAAGTCGAAGCCGGACTTCGGAAGTCGGGCCGCCGTTCGTTCGAGATGACGCCATGACCACGCCGCACGCGATCGGGTTCCTCGGGGCCGGGCAGATGGCCACCGCCCTCGCCCGCGGGTGGGCCGCGGCCGGGCTGCTCGACGCCGCCAAGAGCCTCGCCAGCGACCCGTACCTGAGCGCCCGCGAGAAGTTCACGTCCGCCACCGGCGTCCGATCCGTCACGTCGAACGCCGAGGTCGCCGCGGCCGCCCCCGTCCTCGTTCTGGCCGTGAAGCCGCAGACGATGGCCGCCGCCCTAGGTGAAGTCCGGTCGGCCCTGAGCGATAACCACGTCGTCATCTCCATCGCGGCCGGCGTCACGCTGAAGCAGCTGGCCGAGCACCTCGGCACGGACACGCGGCTGGTCCGCGTCATGCCGAACACGCCGTGCCTGGTCGGGGCGAGCGCCGCCGGGATCGCCGCCGGCCCCGCCGCGACGAAGGCGGACGTGGCCCTCGTCGATCAGCTCTTCAACGCCGTCGGCAAGGCTTACGCGGTCCCCGAGTCGCAGCTCGACGCCGTGACCGGCCTCAGCGGCAGCGGCCCGGCGTTCGTGTACGTGATGATCGAGGCCTTGGCCGACGGCGGCGTCCGCGCCGGCCTCCCGCGGGACGTGGCCCTCGCCCTCGCGGCGCAAACGGTCCTCGGCTCCGCGAAGATGGTGCTGGAAACCGGCAGTCATCCCGGCGTGTTGAAGGACGCCGTCGCGTCGCCGGGCGGCACGACCATCGCCGGCCTGCACGCCCTCGAGCGGGCCGGCGTCCGCGGCGGCCTCATGGACGCGGTCGAAGCCGCCGCGCGGCGGGCCACCGAATTAGGAGAGAAGAAGTAAGCGTGTTCACCGCGGAGGGCGCAGAGGGCGCGGAGAAAAACAAAGAGCGAGTTCAAAAGACACCTCTTTGAAATCTCTTCCTGTCTTTCCCCCGCGCCCTCTGCGCCCTCCGCGGTGAACACGCATTTTTCGGACTTCATCATGAACCAAGAACTCGTCCTCGTCCTCGACTTCGGCGCGCAGTACGGGCAGCTCATCGCCCGGCGGGTCCGCGACCAGAACGTCTTCTGCCAGCTCGTCCGGCACGACATCACGGCCGAGCGGGTCAAGGAGCTGAACCCGAAGGGGATTATCTTCTCCGGCGGCCCGGCGAGCGTGTACGAACCCGGCGCGCCGAAGTGCGACCCGAAAATCTTCGACTTGAACATTCCGGTGTTGGGCATCTGCTACGGGATGCAGCTCGCGTGTCAGGCGCTCGGCGGCAACGTCGCCCCAGCCGCCGCCCGCGAGTTCGGCCGGGCCACGCTCAGCGTGACGAACGCGAACCAGCTGTTCCGCGGCTACCCGCCGGAATCGACCGTCTGGATGAGCCACGGCGACCAGGTCCACACCATGTCCGGCGACTTCGTCCCGCTCGCCGCGACGGACACCTGCCCGGTCGCGGCCGTCAAGCACAAGACGCGGCCGGTGTACGGCATCCAGTTCCACCCGGAGGTCAGCCACACGCCGCACGGCGGCCAGATTCTGGCGAACTTCCTCCGCGACGTGTGCGGCTGCCAGGGCCTCTGGAAGATGCAGACGTTCATCGACGAGACGGTCGCGAAGATTCGCGCCCAGGTCGGGACCAAGCGGGTCATCTGCGGCCTCTCCGGCGGCGTCGATTCGGCCGTGTGCGCGGCGCTCCTGGTGAAGGCCATCGGGCAACAGGTGGCGTGCATCTACGTGGACAACGGCATGATGCGGGAGGGCGAGACCGACCTCGTCCGCCACACGTTCCGCGACTGGTTCAAGGCCGACCTGCACGTCGTCGACGCGGCCGACCGCTTCCTGGACGCGCTCAAGGGCGTGACCGACCCGCAGGAGAAGCGGAAGATCATCGGCCGCGTGTTCGTGGAAGTCTTCAAGCACGAGGCGGAGGCGATCCCGGACGCGCACTTCCTGGCGCAGGGGACGCTCTACCCGGACGTGATCGAGTCCGGCGGCTCCGCCGACGGACCGGCCGCGACGATCAAGTTGCACCACAACGTCGGCGGGCTGCCGGCGGAACTCGGGTTCGAGCTGGTCGAACCGCTCCGCGACCTGTTCAAGGACGAGGTCCGCCGCCTCGGGCTGGAACTGGGTTTGCCCGAAGACGTGGTGTGGCGGCACCCGTTCCCCGGCCCCGGCCTCGCGGTCCGGTGTTTGGGCGAAGTCACCCGCGAGAAGCTGACGACGCTTCGGAAGGCCGACACGATCTTCCTGGACGAGCTGCGGAAGGCCGGGTGGTACCGGAAGACGGCCCAGGCGTTCGCGGTGCTGCTGCCGGTGCAAAGTGTGGGTGTGATGGGCGACGGTCGGACCTACGAGAACACGGTCGCGATCCGTTGCGTGCAGACGGACGACTTCATGACGGCCGACTGGAGCCACCTCCCGCACGACCTGCTGGCCCGCGTCTCGACGGCGATCATCAACCGTGTCAAGGGCGTCAACCGCGTCGTGTACGACATCAGCAGCAAGCCGCCCGCGACGATCGAGTGGGAGTGAGTCGAGCGCGGATCGCGGAGTTCGGAACGCGGAACGAAGGCCGGCCCGAGCACGCATCCGGGGTCCGTTGTCTTGTTCCCTCCCCCCTTGGGGGGGAGGGTTAGGGAGGGGGGTAACCTTCCTTCTGTCGCGGCTTTCGCGTCCGAGGCCGGCAGCCGGGGGGGGGGGGGGGGGGGGGGGGGGGGGGGGGCGGGGGGGGGGGGCGGGGG
>NZ_JCABYM010000043.1:0-43899 GCF_059499385.1 Limnoglobus sp.
GCTCACCCCCCTCCCTAACCCTCCCCCCCAAGGGGGGAGGGAACAAAGCCAAGACGCGGCCCGCCGCGGCGACCACCAACATCGCCACCAGCAACAGCGCGAGAAAATAGGCAACATACACCGTGCAGTAAACCTGCCCCACCCACCCGAGGACGACGCCGAGTAGCCGCCTTGCCGTCGGCGCGTGGAGGAGCTGCCAGAACAGCACGACCACGACCGGCACGAAGTACCGCGGCGCGAGTTGCGCGTGGTTCGCGCACGCCATCTGCGCCGGGCCGAACGTGAACGCCACGGCCGCGACCGTCGCCCCGAGCCACGTCGCGTCGAGCCGCCGCATCGCCCAGAGCGTCGCCGCGTAGGTCAGCGCGAACGTCGTCAGCCACCAGAGCTGGAAGGACCGTTCCGGCCCGGCCCCGGCGAGCCGGAAGGCCGTGTAGATCGGAAGGTTCCCCAAATGATTGTCGGACGAAGCCGTGAACCACCGTGCCGGGTAGCAGAACGGCGCGTGCCAGAAGCTCACCTCTTGCCCGGTGAGGTAGCGGAAGCCGTGTTCGAGCATCACGACGTTCAGCCGCGCGTCTACAAGGTCGCCGGGCATGTGAGAGAGGTCGCCGCCGACGAACGGCCTCACCGCCACGGCGAACCCGAGCCAGAAGCCGACGAGCGGGAGCAAGTATTCTCGGCGCAGCATGTCTGAACTGTCCCGGCGAACGCCGCCCGCCGTCAAGGGCAACCGCTACAACAACCGCACCCGTTCCCCCCGAGGTTCCGACCATGCGCTCCCTCCTCCTTCTGCTACTCCTGGCCGTGCCGGTATTCGCCGACCACAAGCCGCTGTTCGACGGCAAGACGTTCGACGGCTGGGAGGGCGACACCGCGAAGACGTGGCGGATCGAGGACGGCGCGATCGTCGGCGGGTCGCTGGAGGCGGCCGTGCCGCGGAACGAGTTCCTCTGCACGACGAAGACCTACGGCGACTTCGAGCTGAAGGTCACGTTTAAGCTCCTCGGCGACAAGGCGAAGGCGAACGCCGGCATCCAGTTCCGCACGAAGCGGATCCCGAACCACCACGAGGTCAGCGGCTACCAGGCCGACATGGGCCAGCAGTACTGGGGCGCGCTGTACGACGAGTCGCGGCGGAAGAAGGTACTCGCCCAGCCGGAGAAGGGCGCGGTCGAGAAGGTGGTGAAGCTCGACGACTGGAACGAGTACACGATCCGGTGCGAGGGGCCGAAGGTTCAACTGTGGCTCAACGGCACGCAGACTGTGGACTACACGGAAGCGGACGAGAAGATCGAGCGGGACGGGGTCGTCGCCCTCCAGGTCCACGGCGGCGGGAAGACGAAGGTGCTGTACAAGAGCGTGACGATTGACGAGTTGCCGGCGAAGAAGTGAGGGTTGCCCGTGCCGTCGAAGCCGAAGAAGACGCTGATCGTCCTCGACGCCCCGCCGGGCGAACGCGCCGCCGCCGCCGTATCGCTGTTCGCCGGCGTCGCGGGCAAGATGGGGCTGCCGTGGGCCGCCGTCGCGCGCGGGTTCGACGTTCCGCCGACGGAACTGGACGCGGCCACGCGGATCGTCTCCGTCGCGGAGGTGCCGTCGCAGGTCCCGGCGGACCGCGTCGAGCAGTGGCCCACGTCCGGCCCGCTGGACGAAACCGTGAACACGTTCGTCGCCACGCTCCTCGGCGGCGGGTTCGTCGCCGTGCCGCCGCCGGCCCCGCCCCCGCCGCCGGCGGCGAAGAAGCTCGGCACGGCGAAGGTCGGCCGCGAGACGGCCGGCCGCAAGGGGAAGGGCGTTACCGTCGTCTGGGACCTGGGGCTGTCAGAGGATGAGCTTCAACAGTTGGCGACGACGTTGAAAACGAAGTGCGGGACCGGCGGCACCGCGAAGGACGGTCGGATCGAGATTCAGGGCGACCACCGCGACCGGGTCGTGACGGAGTTGGAGAAGATCGGGTACAAGGTGAAGCGGGCCGGCGGGTAAGGGGTAGCCTCGCCCCCGGGACCGCGGGCGTCCCGCCCGCCACGGCCCCAGCCGCGAAAGATTGATCCCGGCGTCTGGAAGGTGGGCGGGCGGGACGCCCGCGGTCCCAGATCGCAAACGAAAGCGGGGCGGCCGGGAGGCCGCCCCGCCCGGAATCACTTCGCGGTTACTTCTTCAGCAGGCAGCAGTCCGGGCCGGTGCAGCAGTCCGAACCGGGGAAGCAGCAGTCCGGCGTGGCGGCGGCGGCGGCGTCCGATTGGAACACGCCCACCTTCAGGCAGCAGTCGTCCCCGGCGCAGCAGTCCGACCCGGCGAAGCAGCAGTCGGGCACGCTCGCCGAAGCGACGGCGTCGCCGGGGCAGTTCGCGGCCGACATCGCGCAGCAGCTCGACTTGGCCGAGCAGCCGTCCGTGTCCTGCGACGTGAGGCCGAGTGCCGCCAGCGGGCAGCAACTGCCGGACTTCGCGGACCCGGCGTAGAACGTGTACCCGCCGATGCCGACGGCGACGACCGCGACCAGGGCGGCGAGAGCTTTCGCGAACATGGAATCATCCTTTCGGAATGGGAATGAAGTTCGAGTCATGCGCCGGGAGTTTTCCGGCGCGGCGATTACAGTTTAGGCGACCCGCCGGGCCGATTAACAGCGCAAAACGTGGTGAACGCGGAGTCGGGTTTCCGCCGTCAGGAACGGCATCTCATTCACCCGCGGCCCGACGACGACCGGGGTGGAGACGAGCGGGACGGTTTCGCCGAGAATCTGGAAGTCGGTGTTGATCGCGTCGATGGCGTCGCCGGTGTCGGAAGCCGGCGGGACGGTCAGCGGGGCGAACGCCAGCCGCTCCTGCCACGGGCACGGCTTCGGCGGGGCAGTCGGCGACGAAGTCTTCGCCGCGTCCTCGGCCTCTTCCTGGCAGTGCGGGCACGTCACCGTACAAGTGGTCGCGGTCGGGACGGCCGCCGTCGCCGGCTTCGCGGACCCGAGCACGGCCGCGACGCCGCAGCAGCACAGCCACGGGCCGGCCGCGTTGGCGAGGGCAGCGATGACGGCGAGCGCGAAACGCAACGGACTGCTCCGGAGGAATTGCTACATATTCTATCGACAGGATACCCGAACCCTTACACCGAATCCAGTTCAAAGATGACCATCGACCCATTAACCCTGCTCCGCCCCCGCCGCCGGATCACCGGCATCTCGGCGATCTTGTTGCCGTTCCACGCGGACGGGTCGATCGACTGGCCGGCGTTCGCCGCCCACGTCCGTCGCACGGCCGACGCGGGACTGGCCCCGGCCGTGAACATGGACACCGGGTTCGGCAACCTCCTCGACGACGCCACGAAGTTGGCCGTCCTCGAACGGACAAAGGCGGAACTCGGTGGCCGGCCGTTCGTCGCCGGGGCGTTCGTGAAAGACGCGCCGGGGGCGAAGTTCGCATTCGACGCCTACGCCCGCGCGATGGAGCCGGTCGCGGCGCACGGCGGCACGCCGGTCATCTTCCAGAGCTACGGCCTGACCGGACAGCCGGACGACGCGATCGTCGCCAGCTACGCGAAGCTGGGAACGGTGTCGCCGTTCATCGGGTTCGAGTTGGGGACGATGTTCGCCCCGTTCGGCAAGATTTATTCGCTCGACGTGTACCGCGGCCTCCTCGGCGTGACGGCGTGCCTGGGGGCGAAGCACTCGTCCTTGAACCGCGAACTCGAGTGGCAGCGGATCGTCCTGCGGGACCAGACGCGGGAAGACTTCAAGGTCTACACCGGCAACGACCTGGCCATCGACATGGTGATGTACGGCAGCGACTACCTGCTCGGCCTGAGCACGTTCGCCCCGGACCTGTTCGCGAAGCGGGACGCCTACTGGCTGGCCGGCGACCCGCGGTTCTACGAGCTGAACGACCAGTTGCAGTACCTCGGGTTCTTCGCGTTCCGCGGCCCGGTCCCGGCGTACAAGCACTCGGCGGCGATGTTCCTGAAGCTCCGCGGCTGGCTGGCGTGCGACGACACGCACCCGCGGTCCCCGACGCGGCCGGACAGCGACCGGGCCGTACTGGACGGGATTCTGGGAATGATGGGTGCGACAAAGTAGTAGGCACACGGAGTGTGCCGTCGGCTGAGCGCCGCGGCGGCTCGGACGAACTCCCCGCGGCCGATCATAGTAGTAGGCACACTCCGTGTGCCGTCTGCTGTCGGTCGCAGCGACTCGGGCGAACTCGCCGACGCGCCGAGGAAACGGCACACGGAGTGTGCCTACTACTATGATCGGCCGCGGCGACTCAGACGAACTCACCGCGACGAGGAGGGGACGGCACACGGAGTGTGCCTACTACTTTGGTTTTGATGCTGCATTTCCCCGCGCCCCACGCTACACTTCAACTACCTGCCGACCCGGTTCCCCCGCGAACCGTCCCGCCGACCCGCCGACATGAAATTCGCACTCCCACTCCTCCTGCTGTTGTCCGCCGTCGCGTCCGCGGCCCCGCCGACGTTCGAGCGGCACGTCGAGCCGATCCTCACCCGGTACGGGTGCAACCAGGGGGCGTGCCACGGCAAGGCCCGCGGGCAGAACGGGTTCGCCCTGTCGCTGCTCGGGTTCGACCCGGACTTCGACTACGCCGCCATCGTCACCGAGGGCCGCGGCCGCCGGCTGTTCGCCGCCGACGTGGACTTCAGCCTGTTCCTGCGGAAAGCCGCCGGCGAAGTTCCCCACGGCGGCGGCAAGAAACTGCCGAAGGATTCGGCCGAGTACCAGTTGCTCAAGGCGTGGATCGTCGCCGGCACGCCGCGGACGCCGAAGGACGCGCCGACGCTCGCGAAGATCACCGTCGCGCCGACCGAGAAGCTGCTCAAGTTTAACGAGGCCGTTCGACTGACGGTGACGGCCCACTTCACCGACGGCAGCACCGAGGACGTGACGAAGTTGGCCGCGTTCCAGTCGAACGACGCCGGGTACGCGGCCGTGGACGCGAACGGCGTCATCACCGCCGGCCCCATCGCCGGGGAGGCCGCGGTCACCGCCCGGTTCATGGACAAGTTTTCCGTCGCGAGCGTCCTCATCCCGCTGCCCGGCGCGGTGGACCCGAAGCTCTACGAGAAGCTGCCGCGCAAGAATTTCATCGACGGCCACGTCTGGGCGAAGCTCAAGCAACTCGGGCTGACGCCCTCCGAATCGGCCAGCGATGCCACGTTCCACCGCCGGGCCTTCTTGGACATCATCGGCCGACTGCCGACGCCGGACGAGACGCGCGAGTTTTTGAAGAACCCAGACCGTGAGAAGCTGATCGACCGCCTCCTCGACCGGCCGGAGTACGGCGACTTCTGGGCGAACAAGTGGGCCGACCTGCTGCGGCCGAACCCGTACCACGTCGGCATCAAGGCGACGTTCAACTTCGACTCGTGGATCCGCGAGTCGTTCCGCAAGAACAAGCCCTACGACCAGTTCGTGCGGGAAATCATCACCGCGTCCGGCAGCACGTTCAAGGACGGGGCGACGGTCTTCTACCGCAACCGCCGCGAGCCGGAGGAACTCGCGCCGATGGTCAGCCAGCTCTTCCTCGGCGTGCGGCTCGACTGCGCGAAGTGCCACCAGCACCCGTCCGAGAAGTGGGGCCAGACCGACTTCTACAGCTTCGCCGCGTTCTTCGGCCGGATCGGGCGGAAGGGGACGGGCATCTCCGCCCCCATCTCCGGCAGCGAGGAGATCGTCTACGCGGCGGAGGCCCCGCCGACCGGCGGCCGTCGCCGTCGCGGGGGGCCGGTCAAGCACCCGCTCACCGGCGAGGAGATGACGCCGACGCCGCTGCTCGGCCAGCCGATGGAGATCCCGCCGGAGGTCGATCCGCGGGCGGAACTGGCGAAGTGGGTGACGTCGAAGGGGAACCCGTTCTTCGCGAAGGTGATCGTCAACCGCGTCTGGGCGGACCTGATGGCCCGCGGCCTCGTCGATCCCGTGGATGATTTGCGGGACACGAACCCGCCGACGAACCCGGCCCTGCTCGACGCGCTGGCCGCCGACTTCCGGGCGAGCGGCCACGACCTGAAGAAGCTGATCCGCCGCATCGCGACGAGCCACGTTTACGGGCTGTCGTCGTTGCCGACCGACCGGAACGTCGGCGACACGCGGAACTACTCCCGGCACTACCGGCAGCGGCTGCGGGCCGAGGTGCTGCTGGACGCCGTGACGGACGTGACCGGCGTGGCCGAGAAGTTCGACGCGATGCCGGCCGGGTCGCGGGCGATGGAGGCGTGGACGGTCCGCGGGGAGTCGAAGTTCCTGGACAGCTTCGGCCGCCCGGACCCGAACCAGGACCCGCCGTGCGAGCGGACGACGGACACGACCGTGGTGCAGGCCCTGCACCTGATGAACGCGCCGAACCTGAGCCGGAAGATCACCGCCGACGACGGCCGCGCCGCGAAGCTCGCCGCCGGCAAGCTCTCGAGCGCCGAGGTCGTGGAGGAACTGTACCTGCTAGCGTACTGCCGCCCGCCGACGGACGCGGAGAAGGCGGCGTGCGTGTCACGGTTCGAGAAGGTTGGCGCGAAGCGGCGGGAGGCGGTCGAGGACCTGATGTGGGGCCTGCTGAACACGCCGGAGTTCGTGTTCGGGGATTGAGATATGATAAGGGTGGAGGGCTTGACATGAACGGAACAAAGAGAATCGTGCATTCCGACCCGGAGATCATGGGCGGGACGCCAGTGTTCGTCGGCACACGAGTGCCACTCAAGAATCTGCTGGACTATATCGAGGGGGGTGAAACACTCGACGAGTTCTTGGATGACTTCCCGAGTGTACAACGCACCCAAGCGGTGGCCGCCTTGAAGGCCGCAGGTGAACTCTTGGTGGCCGATGCGTGTACTCCTTGACGAGTGCGTGCCGCGAAAACTGCGGCGAGAGTTGCCCGGCCACGAGGTTCATACCGTGACCGGCATGGGGTGGGCCGGCAAGAAGAACGGCACGCTCCTGTCGGCAATGGCCGCCGCCGGCTTCGAGGTGCTACTGACCGTTGATCAGAACCTGCGGCATCAGCAGAATTTGGCAGTTCACGGAGTAGCCGTTATCGTGTTGATCGCGAGCAGTAACCGCCTGGGCGACTTGACGCCCCTGATGCCTACGACACTTGCTGCCCTGGTCAGCGTTCAACCGGGAGACGTGATAGAGATTACAAGCTGAGAGTTCCATCTTACCTAATGGGAATTGGCTATGACGTTCGACAGCTTCGACCAACTCGGGTTAGCCGTCAAGAAAGAGGCTCGCGCACATCCGGAGTGCGTTCGACTCAACGGACTTACTGGCGAGGAGCGGTCTGGGGACCAAAATGCTTGGGCGTTCTTCAAACACAACAACGTCGTGTGGAAAATCGACGCCGATACGAAACTGTTGCTTCTGATCGAAGCTCACAACTACTACCAACGCACCGGCCAGGATCCGTTTAACCAAACTGGCACCGAAAAACGCGACTGCCTTGTCGTTGTGCCCGCCGTAACGGAAGCTTTGGTTCAACATGACCCCAAGTATCGCCGGTACAAATACCACTACATCTATTCCGATAAGTAGGGGCCTATAAGCTTTTGCCTTTTCGACATTCGCGCCACCAGCGTTGAGGTCATAGGATGATGAATCGTCAAACCAACTGCGCCGGCGTCACCCGCCGGGACTGCCTGCAACTCGGGCTGACCACGCTCCTCGGCGGCGGCCTCGCCAACGCCCTACGGGCGTCGCCGACCTCGCCGAAGGCGGCCGCCAAGTCCGTCATCCTTATCTGGATGGACGGCGGGCCGACGCACTTCGAGACGTTCGACCCGAAGCCGGACGCGCCGGCCGAGTACCGCGGCGACTTCAAGACCACCGCCGCCAAGACGCCGGGCGTCTTCTTCTCCGAACACATGAAGCGGCTGGCCGGGATGTCCGACAAGCTCGCCGTCGTCCGGTCGATCCGCCACGACCAGGGGAACCACGGGGCCGGCAACCACTACATGATGACCGGCGCGCCGCCGCGGATCCCGGTCGGGTGCGGGGCGTTCGTCAGCTTCCACCCCAGCCTCGGGTCGGTCGTGTCGCACCAGAAGCCGGCCCCGGTCGGGCTGCCGTCGTACTTCACCATGCCGAGCATGTCGCGGTCCGGCGGGCCGAACTTCCTCGGCGCGCGGCACGCCCCGTTCGTCTCGGACGGCGACCCGAACAGCGCGAGCTTCCGCGTCCGCGACGTGGCCCTGCCGAGCGGCATGACCGAGGGCCGGTTCGCCGACCGGACCGACGTGCGGGCCGAGGTCGATCGCTTCCAGCGGCTGCTCGACAAGACCGCCGGCGACCCGGCCGTCGCGCTCGACGACCACTACAAGCAGGCGGCGGACCTGATGCGGTCGAAGGAGGCGCAGGCGGCGTTCGACATCAACCGGGAGCCGCAGAAGGTCCGCGACGCCTACGGCCGCAACGGGTTCGGACAGCGGTTGCTGCTCGCCCGCCGGCTGGTCGAGGCCGGCGTGCCGTTCGTCACCATCAACGACGGCGGCTGGGACCACCACTCGGACCTGTTCGACGCCTGCCGCAAGCGGCTGCCGAACTGGGACAACTCCGTCGCGACGCTCATCGCCGACCTCGACCAGCGCGGGCTGCTCGACAGCACGCTCGTGATCGCACTCGGCGAGTTCGGCCGCACGCCGAAGATTTCCACGCTCGCCGGGCAGTCGAAGGCCGGCCGCGACCACTGGGCGAACGCGATGAGCGTGCTGTTCGCGGGCGGGAAAATCCCCGGCGGGCAGGTCGTCGGCGCGACCGACCGCAACGGGTTCGCGGCCGTCGAGCGGGTACTGTCGCCGGAGAACTTCGCGAGCACGATCTACACGAAGCTCGGCATCGACCCGAACACGATGCTGTACACCCCGCAGGGCCGCCCGACGCACATCGTCAGCGACGCCACGCCGATCAAGGAACTGATGGGGTAAAGCAGAAAACCGATTTCACCGCAGAGGGCACGTGAGAGCACATGAGAAAAGACATGAAGAAGAGACTTCAGTTCTTGGTTTTTTCTCTCGTGCTCTCATGTGCCCTCTGCGGTGAATCGTTTTCGGCTCCCCCTTCCATGACTTCTCTCTTCCCCGCCGGCGGGCAGGTCGGCACGACGGTCGAAGTGACCGCGGCCGGCAGCTTCGACAAGTGGCCGGTGACGGCGTGGGCCAGCGACAAGGCCGTCACCGTCGCGGCCGGGAAGGACAAGGGGAAACTCAACGTCACGATTGCGGCCGGCGCGACGCCCGGCGTCGTGTGGTTGCGGATGGCCGACGAGAGCGGCGCGAGTCCGCTGCGGCCGTTCGTCGGCGGCGTGCTGCCGGAGGCGATGGAGAAGGAGCCGAACGACGAGGCGGCGAAGCCGCAGGCGGTGGCGGGGTCGTGCGTCGTCAACGGCAAGCTCGCGAAGGGCGGCGATGTCGATGTGTTCGCCGTCACGCTGGCGAAGGGGCAAACGCTCGTCGCGTCGCTGGAGGCGAACCACCGGCTGCGGTCGCCGATGGACGCGGTGCTGCAAGTCGCGTCGGCCGACGGGTTCGTCCTCGACCAGGACCACGACCACCACGGCCTCGACCCGCAGGTCGCGTTCACCGCGCCGAAGGCCGGGACGTTCCTCGTGCGCATCTTCGCGTTCCCGTCCCAGCCGGACAGCAGCATCCGGTTCTTCGGGTCCGAGGCGTGCGTCTACCGGCTCACACTCACGACCGCCGGGTTTGCCGACTTCCCCGCCGTGCTGGCGAAAAAGAAGGGCGAGAAGTTGAAGGTGGAAACGGTCGGCTGGAACCTCTCGACCAAGCCCGTCGTGCCGAGTCGGGTCGCGGTCCGGGAAGAAGACCACCCGTGCTTCGACTTCACGAACACAACCGCTGACAGCCCGCTGTCACCGCCGTTCACGCTGACCGGACGGGTGAAGGAGCCGCAGGCCGCGAACACGTTCCCGATGAAGGTGACGAAGGGGAAGCCGGTCACACTCCAGGTCGAGAGCCGGGCGCTGGAACTGCCGCTGACGCCGGTGCTGCGGGTCGTGGACGAGGCCGGGAAGCAGCTGGCCCGCGCGGAGCCGGCGAAGCCGAACGCGGACTGCGAGCTGACGCTCGCCCCGACGAAGGACGAGACGGTCCGCGTCGAGGTCCGCGACCTGTACCACGCCGGCGGGCCGCGGTTCGTCTACCGGCTGCGGGCCGTTCACGCCGAGCCGGACATCGAGGCGACGGTGGCGAGCGACCGGTTCGCGCTGACGCCCGGCACGCCGCTGGAACTGCTGGTCACGGTCAACGTCAAGGGCGGCCTGCTCGCGGTGCTGGCGGGCGACTACGAGTTGAAGGCCGAGGGCCTGCCGCCGGAGGTGAAGCTCGAACTCGTCCCGCAGGACGCGAAGGCGAAAATCCCGGCGAAGGTCCGGCTGACGACCACTGCCGCCAACCTCTCGACGGCCTTCCGGCTGAACGTCGTCGGCACGTTCAAGGACGGCACGAAGTTGGTCCGCCCGGTGCGGGCGGCGCTCGCGGACTTCGAGACGGCGACCGCCGACCTGTGGCTGACCGTCGGCGCGGACGCGAAGGTCGCCCCGCCGATGCCGAAGAAGAAGAAATAGCCGCAGCCGATCCCCTGGGACCGCGGGCGTCCCGCCCGCCACGCTCCCAGCCGGTTGAGACGGATCCCCGTGCGGGGAAGGTGGGCGGGCGGGACGCCCGCGGTCCTAGGACCGGCTCCGCTCAACCGATCCTTCTACCCGCAACCCACCCTTATATTGACAGAATGGCTACCCCCGTCACCGCCGTGCCTCGGCTGCCGCCGCGCGACCCCGACTCGCACAAGGGGACCTACGGCCGCGTCCTCGTCGTCGCCGGCAGCCTCGGCATGAGCGGGGCCGCCGTCCTCGCGGGCAGCGCGGCTCTCCGCGGCGGCGCGGGGTTGGTCACGGTCTTGTGCCCGGAAGAGATTCTGGCCGTCGTCGCGGCCGGGAACCCGTGCTACATGACGCGGGGCTACGGCGACCCGAAAGAGGTCGCCGACGCGACCCCGAACTCCGACGCGATCGCCGTCGGGCCGGGGCTGGGGCAAAGTCCCGACACGGCCGGCCTCGTTCGCTCGCTGCTCGCGGTCGCGGAGCCGACCGTCCTTGACGCCGACGGGTTGAACAACCTGCAACCCGGCCTTCCCGAACTGCGGGGCCGCACGGCCCCGCTCGTGATGACGCCGCACCCCGGCGAGTTCGCGCGGCTCGTCGGCAAGACCACGGCCGAGGTACAGGCGAACCGCGAACAACTCGCCGTCACCTTCGCCAAGACGCACGGCGTCGTCCTGCTCCTGAAGGGCCATCGCACGATCGTCACGGACGGCGACCGCGTGTACACGAACGCCACCGGCAACCCCGGCATGGCGACCGGCGGCTGCGGGGATGTACTCACCGGGATCATCGCCGCGCTCGTGGCCCGGAAGCTGCCCGCGTTCGACGCCGCATGCCTCGGGGCGTGGGCCCACGGCCGGGCCGGCGACCTCGCGGCCGCCGACATCGGGCAAACCGCGCTCGTCGCCGGCGACCTGCTCGACTATCTGGGCAAGGCGTTCCAAGAAGTCGGCGGCTGACGCGAACGCCCCTTCATACCGTCGGTAAAGTTCGTACCATTCCCGCGACCCCCAACCGAGGCTCGCACGTGAAACAGCTCTGTCCCGAGTGCCTGAAGACCGTCGAAGTGCCGGACACGGCCGCGGGAACCGACTTCCCGTGCCCGGTGTGCGGCAGCCCGATCGCGGTGCCGAAGAACTACGCCCCGAGCGTCGCCCCCGCGCCGCCGATGGTCGTGGACCGGCCGCCGCCGCCGCCCGGCCTCGCCCCGCCGGGCGGGACGCCGACGCTCCCGCCGGTGTCGGCGTCGCATGGGGACGGCAAGGAGGTCGGGTTCGGCCTCTCGTCCCGCGTCGTGGACTGGGTCGCGCCGGTGTGCCTGACGCTCGCGTTCGTCCTCACGTTCTTCTTCTGGGTCGGCTCCTACCCCGGCGGCCACCGGCTGTTCGCGCAGTCCGCGTGGGACGCGCTCGGCGGGAACGTCGAGCCGAACCTCGTGCCGGCCGAGTTGGGCGACGTGGAGACGAGGCTGCCGGCCCTGACCGGCTGGGACTGGCCGATGCTGCCGTACATCGTCCTACTGATCGCGACCGTGATGCTCGCCTGGGGGGAGCGGTTCGTCCACGAGATCGACCCGGTTCGGTCGCCCGGCGCGTTCGCGTGGCTGTCGTCCATCTGGCCGCAGCGGTTCCAAATCCTGACGGCCCTTAGCGTGGTCCTGCTCGTGCTATTCATGCTCCAGGCGTGGCGGGGGTTCGGGCTGGAGCGGGCCGTCTACCGGTACGCGGCCGAGAAGCACGTGGAGGAGGCGAAGGCGGCCGACACGCAGGCGAAGAAGGTAGCCGTGCAGGTGAAGGCCGGGCAGGAGGTAGGGAAGTTCGCGGTGCAGGGGACGACGTGGTTCCGGCTCGCGTTCCTGGCCCACCTGCTGGCGGTGCTGGCCCTGCTCGTCCGGCTGTGGCTGACGGCCCGCAAGAGGAAGCCGGCCCCGCGGTTCGTCCTGCGGTATTGAGACAGTGGGGCACTCGCTCCGCGCGTGCCCTGGACTTCACTGCCCGGCAAACGCTCCGGGCACTCGCGGAGCGAGTGCCCCACTTTCATTTCCCTCGCCCGATTGTTTGTGTTTCCGCCGGCCGTCGGCTATCATCTCTTCACCACGCGACTCGCGGCGTGGTGCCCACGTCGCCCGCCCATTTCTCCCGTTGGAGGGCTTGCCATGTCGATTTCGGTCAACAGCCCGGCGTTCGCCGAGGGGCAGACCATCCCGAGACACTTCACCGGCGACGGGATGGACGTGTCGCCGCCGCTGAACTGGAGCGCCCCGCCCCGCGGCACGAAGAGCATCGCCGTCCTCTGCGACGACCCGGACGCCCCGCGGGGAAACTGGGTCCACTGGCTGCTGTACGACCTACCGCCCGTCACCCGCGAGTTGCCGGAGGCGCTGCCCGCGGACCCGGACCTGAACGACGGCAGCCGGCACGGGGTCAACGACTTCGGGTACGTCGGGTACGGCGGCCCGGCCCCGCCGCGGGGCACGCCGCACCGGTACTGCTTCAAGGTGTTCGCGCTCGACGCCGAGTTGGGGCTGCCGTCCGGCGCGACGCGGAAGGAACTGCTGGACGCGATGCACGGGCACGTGCTGGAAGAGGGGCAGCTCGTCGGCGTCTACGCCCGCTGAGCGGCGGGCGGCCGGTACCAGGCCATCGGCGTGCCGGGGTCCACGGTCACGAACGGCACGCCCGTCTGCCGTCGCAGCTCGCCGGCCAGCGGGCTGTTCGGCCGCGAGCTGACGAGGATGCGGGCGCACCGGTTGCTCCGCCGGCGGAAGGCGTCGGCCGGCAGTGCCGCGGTGTCCGCCGTCGGCTCGGCTTCCGCGAGTAACGCCAGCGCCGCCCGCCCGAACCCCTCGGTCGCGCGGCCGGTCCGCGCCGCCGCGGACCCGGCGACGATCAGTGTCGCCTCCGGCATCTCGTCCCCGTGGCACCACGACCAGAACACGGACGCCGCCAGCCGGAACGTCGCCTCGACGGTTTCGAGTTCCTGTTCCGACGGGTACTTCGGAACCCACGGCTCCACGACCATGAGCAGGTCGAGCGGCTCGGTGCTGTCGTACTCGCGGACCATGAGTTCGCCGTGCTTGGCCGTCGTCCGCCAGTGGATGTCCCGCGGCGAGTCGCCCGGCCGGTAGCCGCGGACGCCCCGCACGTCGGCCGCCTGGTTCGACTGCCGGCGGACCGGCCGGCGGTTGAAGTTGTCCCCCGCCCCGACGCGGATGAGCCACCGGCGGAGCATCGACCCGTCCACCGTGCCGAGCGTCGGCAGCACGACGAGCACGTCCGCCGGTTCCGCCGGCACGGTGTAGTTGACGAGGCCGAACGGGTAACCCGCCGTGACGAACATCGGCGTCGTCGGGTACCGGCCGCGTTTCTCGGGACGGATCGTCGCCAGCACGTTGCGGCCCTCGCCGGGGGCCAGCACGGGAACGAACACCTCGACCCGGTGCGCGTCCGACGTTTCCAGCACGGTCACGGACGCATTCCGGTGGGCCGTGTTCGTGACGGTGACGAGCCGCCCGGCCTCCGCCCCGGCGAAGACGGGTTCGCTTCGCCCCCGTTGCAACCGCACCCGGTACGCCGACCGCCGCGCAAGCCACGCGTTGATGGCGATCATGACGAGCATGAAGTAGCCGAGCAGGATGAGTAGGTTGATGAGCTTGTACGACCCGGCGAACACCATCGCGAGCGCCGCGGCGGCCCAGAGGACGCCCTCGCGGGTGGGGCGGAAGCGGAACGCGGATCGCGGATCGCGGACCTCAAGACCGGGCTGTCGGGCGTGTCCATGCTTGCGTTCCGCGATCCGAGTTCCGCGATCCGGGTTACACACGAACCTTCGTCTTCGCCAGGATGTCGCGGATGATCGGCGTCGCGTCGTCCCGGCCGCCCTGGTCCCACGCCTTCGTCATGATCCGGTGGGCGAGGACCGGCACGGCCAGCTCCTTCGCGTCGTCCGGGCGGACGTGGTCGCGGCCGCTCACCTTCGCCAGCGCCTGGCACGCGCGGTAGAACGCCAGCGCCCCGCGGGTGCTGGACCCGAGCTTCACGTCCGGGTGTTCCCGCGTCGCCGTGACGATGTCCAGGAGGTACTCCGTCACCGGCTCGGACACGGTCACGTTCCGCGTCGCCCGCTGGAGGGCGACCACGTCCGAAGGGGAAAGGACCGCCGACAGGTTCTCGACCGGCTCGCCGGCGCGGTGCTGTACCAGGATGTCCCGCTCCGCGGTACGTTCGGGGTAGCCGATCTTCAACCGCAGCAGGAACCGGTCGAGCTGGCTCTCCGGCAGCGGGTACGTCCCCTCGTACTCGTAGGGGTTCTGCGTCGCGAGGACGAGGAACGGCGGGCCGAGCTTGAACGTCTCGCGGTCCACCGTCACCTGCCGCTCGCTCATCGCTTCGAGGAGGGCGGACTGCGTTCGCGGCGTGGCCCGGTTGATCTCGTCCGCGAGGACGATCTGCGACATGAGCGGGCCGGGGTGGAACGTGAACGTGCCGTCCTTCTGGTTGAAAATGTTCGTGCCGATGAGGTCGCCGGGGAGCAGGTCCGGCGTGGCCTGGATGCGGTGGAACGAGCAGCCGAGGCTGAGGGCGAGGGCCTTCGCGAGGAGCGTCTTGCCGACGCCGGGCACGTCTTCCAGTAGCAAGTGCCCCTCGGCGAGGAGGGCGACGAGCGCGAGCCGGGTCACGTCCGGCTTGCCGAGGAACACGGTCGCGACGTTGTCCCGCAGCTTGGCGAGCAGCGAGGCCAGGTCCTCGGTCGGGCGCACAGGCGGTGCGGTCATGCGGCGTGCTTCTCTCTGGGAGGGAAGTTGTTCTATGGGCATACGAATCGGCCGGGGACCGGGTTCGGGCGTTTTCCCGGCACGGTGCTTGCAGGAGGAAAGGGTTCCAACACTCGAAGGAGGCGCACCCATGCTGTACGCACATAGCGAGCCGCCGCACCGCCAACGGAGTGCCCGGACCGACCCGACGATGCGGGACGGCGACTCCGGGCACGGCAACCCCGGCGAGCCGGCCGGCGACCTGTTCGCCGTCGATTCCGACACCGACGTGGGCGACACGGAGGAATTCGACCGCGGCCTCGACGAGGAGCAGGAACTGTCCGGCGTGAACAAGGAGTCGCTGAAGGAGTTCCGCGAGTTGCAGGAAGAGGTCGCGGACAACGACAAGTATTCGGACGACGCGGCCGTGGACGCGACGATCCTCAGCCAGGAGCGGGAGGCGCTAGGCGACACGAAGGAAGACGCCGGCGGCGTGACCCAGCCGACGACCGAGGCCGCGCTGCCCCTGACCGACTACGGCAACCTGACGGTCAAGGACATTCTCGACCGCGTCCGCGAGATGTCGCCGACCGACGTGTCGGCGGTCTTGGAGTACGAGCGGGCGAACCGCAACCGCAAGACGCTGGTGGCGGGATTGGAGCGGCAGATGGAAGGCCGCACGCGACCGCGGCGGCAACACGCCTGATGTTCAAATATATAGCCGCCGGCTTGCCGGCGGGGTTTGGCGGTATCCAAAACCCCGCCGGCAAGCCGGCGGCTATATAAATCGTTCACCCAATCTCGAACCGCACGGCCCCGCCGCCGATGCCGCCGCGGAGGTTGCCGGTCGGCTTGCGGTTCGCCAGCCGCTCGGCCGCGGCCGCCTTGTCGGCCTCCGCTTCCGCCGTCGCCGCCGCGTCCTCGGCCGCTTCCGCCTCGGCGACCATCGCCTTCAGCGACAGCGCGATCCGCCGGGCCTCCGTGTCGATGCTCAGAATCTGCACCGTCACGTCCTGCCCTTCCTTGATGACATCGCGCACGCGGTTCACCCGGCCGGTGGACAGCTCCGAGACGTGGATCAGTCCCTCGATGCCGGGGGCGATCTCGACGAACGCGCCGAACTCCATGACGCGGGTGACCTTCCCCGGAACCCGCAGGCCGGGCCGGTGCTCGGCCGCGAACGTCTCCCACGGGCTGGTCTGCATCGCCCGCAGACTCAGGCCGATCTTGCGGGCCTCCGGGTCGAGCCGGGCGACCTTCACCTCCACCAACTGCCCGACCTTCAGCACCTCCTCGACCGTGCCGACGCGGGACCAACTCAACTCGCCGATGGGGATGAGGCCGTCGGCCCCGCCGAGGTCCACGAACGCGCCGAACGGCTTGATCGACTTCACGATCCCCTTGTGAACGTCCCCCTCCTTGATCGTCGCCCAGAACTCGACGGCCTTCCGCTCGCGTTCCGCCTCCTGGATCGTGCGGCGGCTGACGATCAGGTTCCGTTCTTGCGGGTCGAGTTCGATGACCTGCACCTTCTGCTTCGAGTTGACCAGCGACTCCGGCTGCTCGATCCGGTACATGTCCGCCTGGCTGAGCGGCATGAACCCGCGGATGCCGTTGACCTCGACCGTGTACCCGGTCTGGTTCTTGTTCATCCCGGTGATCTTCGCCTCGACGACCATGTTCAGCTTCACGCTCGACCAGTCGGTGACCTGCTTGGCGGCCCCCTCCTTCGTCAGCACGAGCAGGCCGTTGGCGGAGTCGTAGTGGTCCACCAGGAACTCGATCTCGTCGCCGACGTTGGGCCGCTTGCCCTCGAACTCGTCGAGGGAAATCATCCCCTCGCTGCGGCCGCCGGGGATTTCGACGAACACGTCCTTGCCGTGGATGCTGAGGACGCGGCCCTTCTTCCGGCCGCCCTCGCCCTTCGCCCCTTGCGGCTTGTCGGCGTCCATCGCCTTCAGGTCCGTGCCGGCGAACGCGGCGGCCATCTCGGCCTCCATGTCCGCGTCGAGCGCCCGCTTGTTCGGCTTGAACTCGCCGAACGTCCGCGGCACGGCGGCGTCCGGGTTCGGCTTCGCCTTCGGCGGGCCGCCGCGCTGCCACTTGTCCGGGATCGGCTTGCCGCCGGCCTTCGGCGGGGCCGGCTTCGGCGGCTGCGGGGCGGGCGGCGCGGCCGGGGTTTCGGGCTTCGGGGCGTCGGGAGTATTTTCGGCGGACATCCTATTCATCCTCGGTGGCCCGCTCGCGCGCGGGCCAGACTGTTAGGCTAGTGTGCCGTAGGGGAACGGCCATAGTAGTAGGCACACTCCGTGTGCCGTCTCGTTCATGCTCCCGGGGCGTTCGCCCGAGTCGCTGCGGCCGACAGCAGACGGCACACGGAGTGTGCCTACTACTATGCCGCGGCGAGCGGCACCAAGTCTTTGCGACCGGCAACCGACGGTACACGGAGTGTGCCTACTACTTTGTCGTCCCTACAATCTCCGTCTATGTCGCCATCCCGCAAGCGGCTGTGGCTGGCCGCGCAGGTCGTCCTCGCCGTCGCCATCCTCGTCGCCGTCGGCCGACACTTCTGGAAGCTGCTCGACGACCAGTCCCTCGCGTCCGTCACCGTCGGCGACCGGTGGTGGCTCCTCATCCCCGCCGGGCTGCTCTACCTGTGCGCCCACACGATCTGGGGCACGTACTGGTGGGAGTTGCTCCGCTACCAGAAGGTCCAGGTGACGTGGGCGGCCGGCGTGCGGGCGTACTTCGTCAGCCAGTTCGGGAAGTACGTGCCGGGCAAGGTGTGGGTGCTGGCCCTCCGCGTCGGGCAGTTGCGGAACGTGCCGGGGGCGACCGTCCGCGTCGTCGGGCTGACGGCCGCTTACGAGACGCTCATCAACATGGCCGCCGGCGCGATGCTCGCCGCCGTGCTCATCCCGCACACCGGCATCGGCGGCGAGTACGCCTCCGGGCAAGGCCCGATCATCGCCGGGATCGCGGCCCTGCCGGTCGGGTTGTTCCTGTTGGTGCGATTGGTCAACCGCGTCACCCGCCTCCGCAAGGGGCCGGATGCGCAAGCCGTGTCGAACACGCCGCTCTGGTTGCTGGCCGTCGGGCTGCTCCAGGCGGCCGTCGGCTGGTGTCTGCTCGGCGTGAGCTTACGATTAACGGTGTTGGCGATTCTGCCGGGCTTCCCGTGGAACTACCCCGGCGACCTGGCGAGCGTGACGGCGTCCTACGTGGTGGGGTTCGTCATCGTCGTCGCCCCCGGCGGGCTGGGGCCGCGGGAGTTCGTGCTGGTGAAGTGCCTGGAGCCGCGGCTGGCCGACCTGACCGCGAACCCGGCCGGGCAGGCCGTCGTAATCGCGCTCTTGCTGCGGCTGGTGTGGACGGGGTTCGAGGTCGTGTTCGCGGGCGGGCTGTATCTGTTGGGGAAGGTCGGGACGGCGCGAACGATCCAACCTGAGTTGCCGCAGAATGCCGAGGCTTTGCGAGGCGGTCTTCATTCCCTCCCCCCTTGGGGGGGAGGGTTAGGGAGGGGGGCGGAACCTTCCCCCGACGGGAGAAACGTCTCGGATTCGGTGACGCCCTCGACCCCCCTCCCCAACCCTCCCCCCCAAGGGGGGAGGGAGCAAGAGGGTTGAAATCCTCGCAATGGTCCCCTTGCGGTGGGCTTGCGACAGCGACTGTGCGGAGACACCATGACACGACCGGCCCCCGTCGCGGACTTGCTCTCGCTCGTCATCCCCGTTTACAACGAGAAGGACAGCCTCCAGACGCTCCACGCCGAGATCGACGGAGCCGTCCGGGCCGCGAACCTCAACGTCGAAATCCTGTTCATCGACGACGGCAGCCGGGACGGGTCGTGGGACATGATCCAACACCTCGCGGCCCAGGACACCCGCGTCCACGGCGTCCGGTTCCGCCGGAACTTCGGCAAGGCCGCCGCCCTCAACGTCGGCCTCCGCCGTGCGGCCGGCGACGTGGTGATGACACTCGACGCCGACCTGCAGGACGACCCGAAGGAAATCCCCCGGTTCATGGAGATGGTGAAGGCCGGCACGGACGTGGTCAGCGGGTGGAAGAAGGTCCGGTACGACCCGTGGCACAAGGTCTTCCCCAGCCGCGTGTTCAACTGGATGGTGTCGAAGCTCACCGGCGTGAAGCTGCACGACCACAACTGCGGGTTCAAGGCGTACCGCGCCGACGTGATCCGTGAGGTCCGGCTGTACGGCGACCTGCACCGGTACGTCCCGGTCCTGGCGAACGAGGCCGGGTTCACCGTCGGCGAACTCGTCATCAACCACCGGCCGCGGAAGTTCGGCCACTCGAAGTTCGGCGCGCGCAGGTTTCTCAAGGGCTTTCTCGACCTGATCGCCGTCTGGTTCCGCACGACGTTCGGCTACCGGCCGATGCACGCGTTCGGCACGGCCGCCGTGCTGCTCGGCTTTGTCGGGATAATGACCCATCTCTTGCTGACGTTCGTGCCGGTGGGTAACACAATCCAGGGACTGTTCGGACTCGTACCGGTCCTCTGCCTCGTGTTCGCCGCCCAATCCGTGTTCACGGGCTTGCTCGCCGAGTACGTCCTGGCGCGCTCGACGCCGGACGACCCGTACCGCGTCGCCGAGATGACCCTCGACCCCACGCACCGGACGAAATGACCTCCACCCACGACCCGACGGCGGCGCTGCGCCGGTCGATCTACCTCATCCTCACCTGCGTGGCCGTCGCCGTCGCCGGGGCGAAGGTGATCGGCCTCGAACTCGTCGTCGAGCCGAGCAAGCACAAGCCGCCGCCGGGGAAGTTCGGCTCCGACCGCGACCCGCTGGCGATCCCGACGAAGGCGTGGCCGGCCGAGCGGCCGGAGCCGACGCCGATGATGAGTTCCAACGACCGGTCCCGGTGGGCGACCGTCCGGGCGCTCGTCGATGACGGCACGTTCGTCATCGGCCGGCGGAAGAATCACGACGCGAAGGAGCCGCCGTTCCAGGACGAGGGGATCATCTTCGAGAGCGGCTGGGAGGCCGTCGATAAGGTGATGGACCCGGCCACCGGGCGGTTCTACTCCACGAAGCCGCCGCTGTTCGCGACGATGTTGGCGGCCGAGTACTGGGTGCTTCAGAAGGCGTTCGGCTGGCAGTTCAACCGCGACAAGTGGCCGATCGTGGTGACGATCCTTCTCACCGTGAACGTCCTGCCGTTCGCGGCGTACCTGATCCTGCTGGCCCGGCTGATCGAGGACCACGGTACGAGCGACTTCGCGAAGATGTTCACATTCGCCGCCGCCGCGTTCGGCACGTTCGTGACAACATTCTCCGTGACGTTGAACAACCACACGCCGGCCGTGTTCTGCGTGCTGTTCGCGCTCTACCCGCTTTTGCGAAAACGACCGCCGGGGGCCAACGAATCACCCCTGGAGTTGTTCTTCAGCGGGTTCTTCGGCGGGCTGGCCGTGACGTTCGAGCTGCCGGCGCTCGCGTTCGCGGCCGGGCTGGCGGTCCCGCTACTGATCTCGCAACCGAAACGAACGCTGGTATTCTTCGTACCCGGCGTGCTGCTGCCGCTCCTGGCGCTGCTCGGCAGCATGTACGCGGCGATGGGGTCGTTCCTGCCGGCCTACGGGTCGTTCGGCGGGCCGTGGTACCTCTACCCCGGCAGCCACTGGAACAAGATTCTGGACCCGAACGCCCGCGGCATCGACTTCAACACGCAGGGGACGCCGGTGTATGCGTTCAACCTGCTGCTCGGCCACCACGGGTGGTTCAGCCTGACCCCGGTGTGGCTGCTCGGGCTGTGGGGGCTGGCGAGGACGGTGAGCCTGGGCGAACTGCGGGCGGTGTTCAAACGTAAACCTACGGAGGTGGTGACGCTGGAGCCGAGTTCGGGGTCGTCGATCTTCCACAACGTCAAGCGGGTTCCGACCGAACAGCCGGTCTGGAACGTGCGGCTCCTGGCCCTGTTCACGCTCGCGGTGTCGGCGGTGGTGTTCGCGTTCTACCTGGCGCAGACGAGGAGCTACAACTACGGCGGCAACACGGCCGCGGCCCGGTGGCTGGTCTGGTTAACGCCGCTGTGGCTGTTCGGGTTACTCGCCGGGGCCGAGCGGGTGGCGTTCTCGAAGGCCGGCCGCGGGGTCGCGGCGGCGCTGTTGGCGTTCTCGGTCGTGTCCGTGTTCTACCCGGCGTGGAACCCGTGGCGGTCGCCGTGGCTGTTGCAGCTGGCCGAGTACATGGACTGGGTGCATTACGGGTGAACCCCGACTTCCGAAGTCCGGCTTCGACTTCGGAAGTCGAGCGAAGCCGGAAGGCCGTGCGGACCCGGCGAAGCGGTTGGCTTTGTTCGACTTCCGAAGTCGAAGCCGGACTTCGGAAGTCGGTCGCATTCTTGACAACTCACACGCGGGAGGCGCGGGGGCGGCATGGCGGACTCTCCGACCGGGTATCTCGTCGCGTGCCTCGACGGCGGTTACGGGGACGCCCTCCCGTTGCTGCCGGACGTGCGGTACACGCTCGGCCGCGCGCCGTCCAACCGCATCCCGCTGCGGGACGACATGTGCAGCCGGGAGCACGCCGAAATCTACTGGTTCGACAACGGCTGGCACCTCCGCGACCTGAGCAGCCTCAACGGGTCGCACGTCAACGACGAAAAAGTCACCCGCGAGTACCCGCTCGTCTCCGAGGACCGCGTCCGGTTCGGGAACAGCCGGTTCCTGTTCCTGGTAGACCTCGCCGACCTGCCGACGACCACGCCCGGCGACGGCCGGGCGGCGAACGGCGAGTTGGCCATCAAGTCCCGGCTGGTGGACACGAAGTACATCGCGAACAAGGTCCCGTTCGCCGACGCGGTGACGGCCGAGCTGTCCACGCGGGCGCGGCACGTCTCCCAGACGGAAGCCGTCGCGCTCCTGTACAAGTTGGCCATCGACTCGGCCGCCGCGACGACGCCGACGGAGTTGGCCGAGACGGTCGTGGCCGCAATCTTCGGCGGCACACCGGCCGAGGTCGCCGCCGTCCTGACCGTCGCCACCGGCCGGGACGCCGAACTCGTCGCGTACCGCACCCGCAACGCCAGCCAGAAGACGTACCACAAGGTGTCGCAATTCGTCAGCACCGAGGTCATCACGACGAAGCAGGCGATCCTCGCCGAGGACGTGTCGGCCGAGAAGAAGCTGAAGAACCGCGACAGTGTCAACGAGTTGAAGGCCGCGAGCCTGATCTGCGCCCCGGTCCTGCACGACGGCGAACTGCTCGGCCTGATCCACGTCTACAGCAACGTCACGAACCGGCGGCTGAACAAGGACGACCTCGAGCTGACGCTCGCCGTCGCCCGGCAACTCGGCATCGTCTGGCACAACCTGCGGCGGGAGAAGGGCCTGTCCGCCGAGGTGAAGGACCTCAAGGGCCGGTTCCACCTGGACAGCGAGATCGTCGGCCGCAGCAGCGGGATCAAGACGATCGAGACGCAAATCCTCCGCGTCGCCCCGATGAAGACGACGGTGCTGATCCGCGGCGAGAGCGGCGTCGGCAAGGAGTTGGTGGCACGGGCCGTCCACAACTCCGGCCCGCGGAAGGACGGGGCGTTCATCTGCCTGAACTGCGCCGCCCTGACGGAGACGCTGCTCGAAAGCGAGTTGTTCGGCCACGAGAAGGGGGCGTTCACCGGCGCGACGGAGCGGATGATCGGCAAGTTCGAGTCGGCGGACGGCGGCACGATCTTCCTGGACGAGATCGGCGAGATGACGGTCGGAACGCAGGCGAAGCTGCTCCGCGTACTGGAGGGGCAGCCGTTCGAGCGGGTCGGCGGGAACACGCCGATCCGGGTGGACGTGCGGGTCGTGGCCGCGACGAACCGGCCGCTGGAGGACGCCGTGCGGGAGGGGACGTTCCGCAAGGACCTGTTCTTCCGCCTACAGGTCGTGCAGATCGACGTGCCGCCGCTCCGCGAGCGGGCGGATGACGTGGGCCTGTTGGCCGAGCACTTCTTCCAGCACTACTCGAAGGAAACGGGCCGGAAGCTGAAGGGGCTGACGCCGGCCGCGATGAAGAAGCTGACGACGTACCACTGGCCGGGCAACGTCCGCGAGCTGCGGAACGTGATCGAGCGGGCGGTCGTGCTGTGCGGCGGTCCGGTAATCGAGGACGCGGACATCTGGCTGTCGCCGCTGGAGGCGGCGTCCGCCGCGGCCGTGGCGGCTTACGAGCCGGTGACGCTGGAGGAGATGGAGAAGCAGCACATCGGCCGGACGCTCGACCACACGGACTGGAACAAGTCGCGGGCGGCGGAGATCCTCGGCATCGAGCGGTCCACGCTCGACCGCAAGATCAAGGGGTACGGGCTGAAGAAGTAAGCCCGCCCGCTACAACCGGCAAACCCCGCCCCGGTCCCGCGACGGAAACGCCTTCGCCACGCCCCCGCCCTTCCCGCGGCGCGGGTAAGATGACGGACACGTCCGGAGAACGCCGATGTCCCCCTCCCGCCGCGGCTTCACCCTCATCGAGCTGCTCGTCGTCATCGCCATCATCGCGATCTTGATCGGCCTGCTCCTCCCGGCCGTCCAGAAGGTCCGGGCCGCGGCGGCGCGGATCAAGTGTACGAACAACCTCAAGCAGCTCGCCCTCGCGGCCCACAACTACGAGGGCACCTACGGCGAGTTCCCGCCCGGCCTCGCCCACCCGGCGCGAAACGGGCGGTACACGTCGCTGTTCGTCGAGCTACTCCCGAATCTCGAACAGCAGCCCCTGTACGCCGCGTGGAACTTTACCAGCCCGATGACGAACTACGCCGCCGCCGGCTCGACCGGGGCGACGCCGCTGCCCGTCTTCTACTGCCCGATGGAGTCGATGGACGTGAACCCGGCGACCGTCGCCGGCGTGACGGCGGCGCGGTCCACCTACGCCGGGAACGGCGGCACGAAGGCCTTCCCGCCGAGCCAGGCCACGGCCGACGGCATGTTCCACGAGACCGGGCCGAGCGGCCTGCCGGCCCCGAACCGCCCGGCCGTGCGGCACCAGGACGTGCGGGACGGCACGTCGAACACGCTGCTGTTCGGCGAGCGCGTCCCGGAAGACGGGGCGATGAACTCGTGGATCTCCGCGAACATCATGCCGGCCCCGACGCCGCCGCTCCAGAGCCTGAACGCGTACATGTTCTGGTCCGCGCCGCCGTCCCAGTGGGCGGTGGCCCATGTGACGTGCGGCGCGACCGGCCCGTTGAACGGGACGTTCCCGAAAATGTACGACCCGGCGTCGTACTTCCCGAACCCGCCGCCGATCATCCCGTGGTCCGAGCTGTCCATGGACTGGTGGTCGCGGGTGTCCGCGTGGGGCAGCCGGCACACCGGCGGGGCGAACTTCGCGCTCGCCGACGGCGGCGTCCGGTTCGTCCGCGACGGCCTGCCGACGACGACGCTGCAAGCCCTGAGCACCCGCGCCGGCGGCGAGGTCGCGGCGGTCGAGTAACCCTCAGCCGACGAGGATTTCGGCCTCGGCCTCCACGGCGACGGCCGCGACGTACCCCGGAAGTGGCGACCACGCGGCGAGTCGCCACGCCCCGACTTCCGCCGGGTGCTCGAACCGCACGACCGCCGCCGGCCGCCGCGGGTCGAGATCGACGACGCACTTGTCCACGTTCTGGATGCCGGTCCCGACGGCCTTCAGCAGCGCCTCCTTGCCCGTCCATCCGCGGAAGAACCCGGCGAGTTTCAGCTCGTCCGGCAGCGCCGCGAACTGCTCGCGTTCCTCCGGCCCGAAGAACCGCTCGACCAGCCCGGCCGCGTTCGGCATGTCGCGGAGCTGCTCGAGATCGACGCCGATGCGTCTGCCCGCGACCGCGATCAGCCCCCAGGCGCCGGAGTGGGTGACGTTGAAGTGCAGGCCCGATCCCGACACGACCGGCTTGCCGTCGGGTTCGGGGACGAGTTCGACCGCGGCCGGCGAAACACCGAGGTAGCGGCCGAGAAGTTGACGGAGGTTCCCGCGGGCGGCGACGAACTGCTCGCGGGGCCGGTCGAACTTGTACCGCGCGGCACGGTCGCGCTCGTCCGCCGACAATGACTCCCAGAAGCGGGCCGTCGGCGCGAGCGGGAAGGACCAGACGTGGCACTCGCCGGCCGGCTCGGGGAGGGCGTCGCTTCCCGTCAATGGTCTAACACGAACCAGCATGGAGGAGCCCAAAACCTGACTTCCGAAGTCCGGCTTCGACTTCGGAAGTCGATCCCACGCGGGGAGCAAATGCCGCATTAACGGCGAAAAAAAAGCGGTCGCTGCCGGTTCGACTTCCGAAGTCGAAGCCGGACTTCGGAAGTCAGGGGTTCGGGTTGACCGGTCCCGGCCGGGACAGTACGACCCCCGCCATGAACACGATGCTAGGGGTTCTTTTACTCGCCGTCACGGCCCCGCCGCCGGCGCTGACGGCCGACGCCGCCACCGTGGACCGCGGCGACGTGACCGGCGGCACGATCCTCAAGCAGACGTTCCGCGTCACGAACCGCGGGGCGGAAGCCGTCATCCTGACCGGCCTCGATTCCGGGTGCGGTTGCCTGCGGCGGTCGGTGTCGAAGAACGACCTGAAGCCCGGCGACGCGGCCGACGTGACGCTGGAGATCAACACGCTCACGCAGCCGGACGGCCCGCAGGCGTGGCTGGCGAAGGTCAAGTACCGGCCCGCGGCCGCGGCGAAGATGACCCCCGACGACGTGTTGGAGCTGCGGCTCGTCGCGAAGCTGAGCCGGCAGGTGAGCGTGACGCCTCCGATGCTGTCCGTGTCCACCGAGGGCGAGGCGGCGACGAGCATCACGATCGCGGACGCGCGGAAGACGCCGTTCGCCGTGAAGAAGGTCGCCAGCAGTTCGCCGCACCTCACCGCCAAGCTGAAGCCGTCCGCCGACGCGGGCAAGTTCGTCCTCGACGTGGCCGTCGCCGACGCGCTGCCGGTCGGCACGCACGACGAGACGCTGATCGTCACGACGACCGACCCGGAGTACGCCGAGCTACAAATCCCGGCCCGGATCGTGAAACGAGGCAAGAACGCGGTGACGGCCTACCCGGAATCGCTCGACATCGAGGGCGGGGCCGGCGTGGTGCAGTTCCGCCGCGGCGGGAAGCCAGTCGCCATCGCGTCCGCCGAGTGCGTGACGCCTGGCGTGACCATGACGACATCGAGTGGTAGCGGGGCCGTGGCGACGCTGAAGGTCCGCGTCTCAACGAAAGCGGGGAAGGCCGACGTGCGGGTAAAATTTAGCGAACCGGCCGAGACAGAACTGGTCGTGCCGGTGAAGTGGGGACAGGATTAAGCGACCGCGCGGATCGTCACCGTTCCCGGCGTTCCGATTTTCCCTTCGCAGCGGATGTCGCGGTCTACGAACCGGCGGACCGTGTCGATGTTCGTGAGCAGGTGTTGCGTCACCTCGGACACGCGGAACTCCGACGCCGCGTCCGCGAACGCCAGCGGCAACAAGAGTTGGTCCGCCGAGTGCGGGTCAACCGGGCAACCACTTTCGCGGAACGCGATCGCTTGCTCCGCCGCTTCGTCGGCGACCGCCTCGGCCGGCTTCCCGCGTTCGCCGAGGCCGAGGAACAGCGGCGGCACGGCGAGTTGGCGGAAGAGCACCGTGCATAGCGCCGCCGGGCCGTTCTCCCACTCTTCCTGCTGAATGTGGCTCTCGACGCCCGCCATCTTCAGCTTGTGCGTCAGCCGCCGGGCCATGTCCTTCGCGATCCGCTCCGGCAGCCCGGCCACCGTCGCGAACCCGCCGGCCGTCGTCAGCTCCGGGCACGCCGTCAGCGTCAGCCCGCGGACCTGCTTCGCCGGCTGGATCGCCGCGCGAATCTCGCCGCCGCCGCGGGGGTAGAAGCCGGGGCGGGTCATCGCCAGCTTCACGTCGATGCCGATGCGGGCGAGGTGGCCGGCCCACGTCGTCTGGTTGAAGTGGAAGCTCGGGCTGTGCGTGACGTGCGTACCGCCGGTGATCGTCAGGTTGCTCGTGATGTCCCCCCGCAGGGCGAGCGGCAGGTAGACGGTGTGCAGCACCAGCCCGGTCGCCCCGGCCGTGCCGATGGCGAACGTGTAGTCCCCGGCCTTCAGCCCGCCCGGCTCGAAGAACAGCGTACTCGACCCGATGCTGCCGCCCTTGTAGCTCGCGCCGCAGACCGTGGCCGCGGCCCGGACGGACGCCAAGTGCTGCGGCGCGAGGCCGGGCTTCGGCCGGTTGGCGCGGACGTTGATGAGGCGGAAGGATCGCTTCGTCAGGATGGACAACGCGAGGGCGGAGCGGAGGATTTGCCCCCCGCCTTCGCCTTGCGAGCCGTCGATTTCCACGAGATCGGACATGGCCGGGAGACACGCAGGAGGGAGGAAGGTTCGGTCATAGTAGTAGGCACACTCCGTGTGCCGTCTGCTGCGGGTCGCAGCGACTCGGACGAACTCGCTGGGAGCGTGAAGGAGACGGCACACGGAGTGTGCCTACTACTATGATGCCACCTTCTCCAACTCAATCACCGTTTCGCGCGGGTTCGCTACGGCCTCTTGTTTCTGCCGCACGAACCGCCGCTTCACCCAGTTCGTCAGGTCGTCCCAGATCGAGTACGCCACCGGTGTCACCAACAGCGACAGCAGCAGGCTGAGCAGTTGCCCGCCGAGGATGACCTTCGCCATACTCGCCCGCGCCGACGCCCCCGGCCCCTGGCCGGTCGCGATCGGGATCATCGCCGCCACCAGCATGATCGTCGTCATCAGGATCGGCCGCAGCCGCTTCTCGTTCGCCTGGAGGATCGCCTCGTTGCGTTCCAGCCCCTTCGCCCGCAGGACGTTCGTGTAGTCCACCTGGAGGATGCCGTTCTTCTTCACGATGCCGAACAGCATGAACAGGCCGATCATCGCGTACACGTCCAGCGGCGTTTGTAGCATGAGCAGCGACAAGAGCGCGAACGGCAGCGTCAGCGGCACGGCCAGCAGGATCGTCGCCGGGTGGACGAGCGACTCGAACTGGGCCGCCAGGATCATGTACATGAACAGGAACGCGAGGACGAACGCGATGGCGAAGTTGTCGTTCGAGTCCTGCATGAGCTTCGCCTCGCCGAGGAACTCGTACCGATACTCCGGCGGCAGGTCGAGCGTCTTGATGAACGCTTCCACCTCCGGCAGCGCGTTGCCGAGGGCGAAGCCGGGGGCGAGGTTGGACGTGACCGTGACCTGCCGCTGGCGGTTGTACCGCTCGATGTTCGCCGGGCTACGGGCGGTACTCAGGTCCGCGAGGTTGTCCAGCTCCACGAGCTGCCCGCCGTTGGACCGCACGGTCAGCCCGCGGACGGCCGCCTCCCGGTCGCGGTTCGGCAGGTCGGCCCGCAGCCACACGTCGTACTGGTCGGCCCCCTCCTTGAACTTCGACACCGGCTCCCCGCCGACGAGGACGCCGAGCGTCGTCGCCACGCTCATCACAGGCACGTCGAGGGCGGCGGCCCGGTCCCGCTGGATGAACACCTGCAGCTCCGGCGTGCGGTTCGACGCGTTCGTGTCCACGTCCGTGTAGTTCGCGTTCCCCTTCAGGAACTTCTGCACCTTCGCCGCCGCGTCGTTCAGCTTGTCGATGTCCGGCCCGCGGAGGCTGACTTCGAGCTGCACGTTCTTGAACGCGGACGAGCTGAACAGCTTCACCTCCTGCACGTTCGCCCGCAGGTCTGGGTACTCGGCCAGCACCTCACGAGCCTTCGCCATCACACTCGCCTGCGAGAACTTCCGCTCCTTCAGGTCGATCATCCGGCAGTAAACGTTCGCGATGGTCACGTCCCCCTGCCCCTTCGCGGCCTTGCCGTTCGTCTCGCCGATGGTCGTGAACACGTTCGTCACGCCCGGCAGCTTCGCGAGCTTCTTCTCGATCTCCAACAGGGTCCCGTTCGCCCGGTCGAGCGTGTAGCCTTCCGGCAGGTTGATGGCGACCTCGAACTCGCTCTGGTCGTCCTTCGGGACGAAGTCCGTGCCGACGGCCATGAACAGCGCCGGGGTCGTCATGAACACGCCGATGGTGGCGAGAACGATGACCCACCGATGCCGCAGCGACCACGCGAGGATGCCGACGTACCGCCGCGTCACCCAGCCCCAGAACCCGCCGGTCGAGTGCGACCCGTGCGGCAGCGGCTTGAGGAACTTCGCGCACAGCATCGGCGTGAGCGTGAAGCTGACGGCCATGCTGAGCAGGATGGCGAACCCGACGACGAACCCGAAGCTGTTGAAGAACCGCCCGACCTGCCCGGACATGAACGCGATGGGGGCGAAGATGACGGCCAGCGACAGCGTCGTCGCCAGCACCGCGAGCGCGATCTCCTTCGTCGCGACGCTCGCCGCCTCGGCCCCGGTGCGGCCGTACTCCTCCATGTGCCGGAACACGTTCTCCAGCACGACGACGGCGTCGTCGATGACGATGCCGACGGCCAGGATCAGGCCGAGCAGCGTCATGTTGTTGAGCGAGAACCCCATGAAGTCCATGAACGCGAACGTGCCGACGATGCTGGTCGGCACGGCGAGCGCCGCGATGATCGTCGTCCGCCAGTCGCGGATGAACAGGAAGATCACGCCGCTGACCAAGACGGCCGCGAGGAGCAGGTGGAACTTCACCTCCTCGATGGAGCCTTTGATGAACTTCGACTGATCGCGGATGACTTCGAGCCGGATGTCGGCCGGCAGCGTCGGCTGAATCTTCTCCAGTCGCGCCCGGATCGCGTCGGCGACCTTCACCGTGTTGCCGCCGGACTGCTTCTGCACGACCAGCGACACCGCGATGTCGCCGTCCAGCCGCGACAGGCCCCGCTGCTCCTCGACGCCGTCCTCGACGCCGGACTCGGGCCTTCCGTCCGGCCCGGTGACCACGTCCCGCAGCCGGGTCAGCGTGCCGTCGCGGTTCGCGACGATGATGTCCGGGAAGTCCGCGACCGTCTTCATCCGGCCGACGATGCGAAGCCCCTCCTCCTTCGCCCCGCCGTGAATCTTCCCGCCGGGCAACTCGACGTTCTGCTCGACGAGCGCCTTCCGCACGTCTTCAATCGCGAGCTTGCGGCCCTTGAGCTTCACCGGGTCGGCCCACACGTTCACCGTCCGCGTCTGCCCGCCGACCAGCACGACGGCCCCGACGCCGGGCACGCCCTCCAAATCCTCCTTGATGAGCTTCTTGGCGATCTCTGTCACTTCCCGCAGCGACCGCTTGCCGGACACGGCGACCGTCACCACCGGGGCGGCGTCCAGGTTGAACTTCTCGACCTTCGGCTCGTCCGTGCCGATGGGCAGGTTCTGCTTCATGGTCGAAATCTTGTCGTTGATTTCCTGGGCCGCGATGTCGCCGTTCTTCTCCAACTTGAACCCGACCACCAACTGCGACAGCCCCTCCTTCGTCGTCGAACGCAGCTCGTCGATGCCGGAGACGGTGTTGACGATCTCCTCGATCGGCTTCGTGACGGACGCCTCCATCTCCTCGACGCTCGCGCCCTTCAACGTCGTCGTGACGACGACGACGGGGATGTCCACGTTCGGGAAGAGTTCGACGCCGAGCCGGTTGTAGGACGCGAGGCCGAGGACGACCGGCGCGAGCACCAACATGCAGGTGAAGACCGGCCGCCGGATGCAGATGTCCCAGATCATGTTCGTTTCCTAAAGAATGGCCCGCAGATGACGCAGACTTCGACGCAGATGAAAGGGACAAAACCGTGCCGGTCTTATCCAGTTTTCATCTGCGCTCTTATCCGCGTCATCTGCGGGCCGTTTCCTCTTCTCGGATTTTCACGAGCCTGCCGTCTACGAGTTGGGTTTGGCCGCTGGTCACGACGGTGGCGGACGGCGGGAGCGGACCGCGGACTTCGACCCAGGTTTTTTCGCGGGTGCCGATCTGGACTTCGATGGCCTTTGCCTTGTCGCCGTCGAGGATGAAGACCTTGTTGACGCCCGCGAAGGTGACGATGGATTCCGGCGGCACGGTCGGGACACCGGGTTCGGTGCGGGTGAGGATCGCTGCCTTCGCGAAGCCGCCGCACTTCAGTTGGCCGTCCGCGTTCGGCACTTCGATCTCGACCTGGAACGTGCGGTTCGTCGGCTCGACGCTCGGATTGACGCGGACGATCTTGCCGGAGAAGGTTTTGCCGGGAACGGCGTCGGCGAGGATGTCGGCGGGCTGGCCGACCTTCACCTCCGGGGCGTACCGCTCCGGGACGTTGACCCGCAGCTTCAGCGCGTGGGCGAGGACGAGCTTGAACGCATTCGTCACCGGCATGGCGCGGACCATCGTGCCTTCCGTCAACATCCGCTCGGCGATGGCGTACTTCACCTGCGTCGGGGCGGCCGTCGTGCCGACCGGCGTGGGAACCGTCAACTGACAGTCGCGGAGCTTCTGCTCGGCGAGGTCGAGCGACGCCTTCTTCAGCCGAGCCGCCGCGAGGATGGCACGGGCTTCGGTGACAGTCTGCACCTTCGTCGCCTCGGCGAGGCGGACCTCGGTTTCCGCCACGTCGTACTCGTCCTTCGACGCGGCCTTCGTCTCGTACAGGTTCTTCTTCTGCTTGAACTTCCGCGTGGCGTCCTCGAGCGCGACCGACATCTTCTTCACGGCCGGGACCGTCTCGACATCGAATTCGCCGGCGGGAAGTGCCGTCAGGCCGAGCTTCGCGAGTTCGGCGTTGAGGGCTTGCTTCGCCTCGACGATGGCGAGTTCGTAGTCGGCCGTTTCGAGTTCCAACAACGTCGTGCCGGGGGCGACCACGTCGCCCACGTCGGCGCGGATGGCGATCACGCGGCCGTCCACCTTCGGCGCGAGGACGACTTCCTCGTACCCGTTGAGCGTGCCGACGACGGACACGGTGCGGCGGATCGCCTGCGGCTTCACCGGCGCGACCGTCACCGCCACCGGCTGCGGTTCCGTCGAGGTCGCGGCCTCCTTCTTCGGGGCGCAGCCGACGAGAACGACGAGCAGGAACGGCAGGAAGCGGGTCACGGCTTGGCCCTCCGGTGTTGTTTCTTTCGCTCGGGGTCGCTGAGGATGCCGTGGAACAGCACGTCCACGACGGCGGCGGCCTGGGCCGCAGGGTCGGCCGGGCGGCCGGACAGGTGGTTCGACAGGACCGTGCCGAACAGCAGGTCGCCGACGACGGTGAGCAGGTGCTCGACCGGAACCGGGCGGAGGCGGCCGGCCGCCATCAACTGGGTCAGGAACGCCTCGTCGCGGGACTGGTGTTCGCACATGCCGGCGAAGTACCGCGGCGTCTCCCGGCCGTGGAACGCCACCCGCTCCTGAAAGAACAGCTCGGTCAACTGCGGCCGGTTGGCGAAGAACGCGAGGTACGTCTCGAACGCCTTGCGGATCATGTCGATCGGGTCGAGCGATTCGTCGGCCATGATCGCTTCCATCGCGACCGACAGGTCGGCGAGGCCGCGGTCCACGGCGGCCAGGAACAGGTCCTGCTTCGTGGGGTAGTAGCGGTAAACCGTCCCCTTGCCGACGCCGAGGATGTCCGCGACGACCTGCACGTCCGTCTCCGCGTACCCGGTGCTCGCGAACGCCCGCTCGGCGGCGTCGAGGATTTCCGCCCGCCGGCGGCTCTCCAGGTCCGGGTTCTTCGGCCGGCCCGGCTTGCGGGCCGCCGATTCCATCGCGCACATGGTTCACCCAATTAATTAACGGACTCGTCCGTCAGTTAATTGAGAATAATCTCAGCCCGCGACTTTGACAAGAGGAAATCGGCAAAGGTTCGCGCAACGGACGAGGCACGTCTGAACGATCAACGGGGCCGCGGTATAATTTCTGAACCTACCTTGAAAGGATCGTTATGCCGCTCGACTGGTCGCCGCTGGTCGATCTCATCCGCCGACACCAGACGTTCCTCCTGATGACGCACGTACGCCCGGACGCCGACGGCCTCGGGGCGCAACTCGGCCTCGCCGACGCGCTCGGGCGGATCGGCAAGACGGCGCACGTCGTCATCGCCAGCAAGCTGCCGCCGCGGTACGCGTTCCTCGACCCGAACCGCGAAACCATCGAGGAGTTCGCCGCGTCCAACGAGAAGTACCGCAAGGTGGACGCGATCCTCGTGCTGGACACCGGGACGTGGGGGCAACTCGGCGAGTTCGGGCCGTTCATGCGGTCGATGACAGTGCCGAAAGTCGTGATCGACCACCACCGCACGCAGGACGACCTCGGCGGGCTGGCGTTCGTGGACACGACCGCCGAGGCGTGCGGCCGCCTCTCTTACGAAGTCATCCGCGCCCTCGACGCGCCGCTGTCGCCGAAGGCGGCGCACCACCTGTTCATGGCCCTCGCGCTCGACACCGGCTGGTTCCGGCACGCGAACACGACGGCCGCGACGTTCGCCCTGGCGGAGGAACTGGTCGCGGCCGGGGCGAACCCGACGCCGCTGTACGAGCAACTGTTCGAGTGCGCCCCGATGGGCCGGCTCAAGCTCGCGGGCGTGGCGCTCGGCCGGCTCCAGGTGCGGGCGGGCGGGAAGATCGCGTTCACGGAAGTGATGCTGAAGGACTACGGCCAGACCGGGGCGGTCCCCGGCGACACGGAGGACCTCATCAACTACCCGCGGAGCATCGACGGCGTGGAGGTCGCGCTGATCTTCATCGAGCAGACCGACGGCGGCACGAAGGTCAGCTTCCGGTCGCGGGCGGCGGACGTGTCGAAGCTGGCCGAGCAGTTCAACGGCGGCGGCCACAAGCTGGCGTCCGGCGCGCGGCTGCCGGACCCGCTGCCGGTGGCCCGCGAAAAGGTGCTGGCGGCCGCCGAGAAGTTGTTGCTCGCGCCGGCCGCGGCCGGTTAATCTGGATGAACCTACCCCCACGCGGCCGGTCCGATCGCCCGCGTCCGACGTATACTCCGCTGATGCACCTTGTGGCCGGAGAACTGCCATGACCGATGCCCCCCCGCGGTTCAGCCTGCGCGACCTCCCGCTGCCCGCGAAGCTGGTCGTCACCTGCTTCCTGCTGGCCGTCGGCCTCGGGTACTTCTCGGCGATGGTGCAGCTGCACCTCCAGCACTCGTCCCGCAACGGCGAGCCGCTGCCGAGCGCCGCGGACGTGGTGGAAATCTTCGCCGGGTGGAAGAAGGCGACCGACGAGGACCGCGGCCCGCCGCGGAGCAAGCTGCAGAAGCTCATCACGGGGCCGCGGGAAGGAGCGGCATTTAACGGTTCGGGCACGATGGCCCCGGCGTTCTTCACCCGCGACGACGACGGCGAGTTGAGCGAGAAGTACAACTCGCTCATCAAGAAAGACCCGACTGCAAAGGCCACTTTGGACGCCGAACGGACGGGCGAGCAAATCGCGCTCGACGAATGGCTCAAGTTGCCGATCGACGACCGGGAGGCGGCGTACCAGACGGACCGGCTGCCGATTCCAGACGCCTTGAAGGACAAGACGATCACGCCGAAAGCCCTCACCGAGGACAAGCGGCACGTCCGCGTGAAGTTCATCATGGACCAGCGGTGCGCCCGGTGTCACAAGAAGGGCGAGGCCGTTGAGAAGTACCCGCTCGAAAATGTCGAACAGATCGCGAAGTATTGGATCGCCCCGGACAAGGTCGAGATCGTCAACGACATGGTCCGCAGCGACCGGCAGATCGGCATCGAGAAGCTGACGCAATCGACGCACGCCCACCTGCTGAGCTTCGCCATGCTGTTCAGCCTGACCGGGATCATCTTCGCGTTCACCAGCTACCCGACCGGCATCCGGTGCTTCCTCGCCCCGATCGTGGTCGTCGCGCAAGTCGCGGACGTGTCCTGCTGGTGGCTGGCCCGGATCGACGGCGTCGGCCCGACGTTCGCGCTGACGATCATTGCCACCGGCGCGATCACCGGGTTCGGCCTTCTGCTGCAAATCTTCGGCAGCCTGCTCAACATGTGGACCGGGGTGTCGCGGGTCGTCCTGGCCCTCGTCCTGCTCGCCGGGCTGGTCGGGATCGGCGTCCTCGCGGTCAAGGTTTTGAAGCCGGCGCTCGACGCCGAGAAGCAACCCGCGGCGAAGAAGGCCGAGGATAAGCCGGCGACCCCGGCCAAAGCCCCGGCCCCGAACGTCGCGGCGAAGAAGGCCGACCCGCCGGCCCCCGCCCCAATGCCGATGGCGCAGGTGTCGCACCTGGAGAAGCTCATCATGGGGCCGCGGAAGGGGGAATCGTTCAACGGCAACGGCAGCATGGCCCCGGCGTTCTTCGAGAAGGGGGACAAGAAGTACAAGGAACTCGTGGCCATGCGGCCGGAGGTCGAGCAGGAGCGGGACGGCGAGCGGCTGGTCCTGCAAGCCTGGCTGAGGACGCCGATCGCCGAGCGGCGGAAGGCTTACGACGCGGACAGTTTCCCGCTGCCGTTGGAGCGGACCGGCAAGCCGCTGACGGCCGATTTCCTCGCGGCGGATAAGAAGGCGGTGAAGGTGAAGTCGATCATAACCGCCCGGTGCGTGAACTGCCACGGGCCGGACGGCGACGCCGACGGGTTCCCGCTCGACACCTGGACCGCGCTGGAGGCGTATTTCGGCAAGCCGCCGGAGTAAGGCAACTCGTAGAACCCTGAGCGGAAGCGACGGGGTGTTGCGCCTCTACCCCGTCGCTTCCGCTCAGGGTTCCACAAAACCGGACCTCAACACGAGGCGTGCATGAAGAAGCTGCTGCTCGTCATCGGCGACGCCGCCGAAGTGCTCGACACGTTCTACCCGCTTTTCCGGCTGAAGGAGGAAGGCTGGCAGGTGGACGTCGCCGGCCCCGCGGCGCGGACGTACCACCTCGTGCAGCACGACCGCCACCCGGACTGGGACATCACCGTCGAGTCGGCCGGGTACAAGATGCGGGCGGACGTGGCGTTCGCCGACATCGACCCGGACGAGTACGACGGCATGGTCATCAGCGGCGGCCGCGCCCCGGAGTACCTGCGGTACGACGCGGACCTCATCCGCGTGACGCAGGCGATGTTCGCGGCGAACAAGCCGGTCGCGTCCGTCTGCCACGGGATCGAGATTCTCGCGGCCGCAGACGTGCTGAAGGGCCGCGAGGCGACGACGGTGGCGAAGTGCAAGTTCGACTGCGAGTTCTCGCACGGCAAGTACGTAGACCGCGAGGTGTGCGTCAGCGGCAACCTCGTCACCGCCCGGACGTGGCACGACAACCCGGCGTGGATGCGGGAGTACGTGAAACTTCTAAAGGCAAAGTGAACCACGTCTTCATATAGCCGCCGGCTTGCCGGCGGGGTTTTGCGACACCCAAAACCCCGCCGGCAAGCCGGCGGCTATATAGTTGAGTGACCCGCCCTTCTTCCGGTGACATGTCATGGCCGACGACCCCGTCCCGAACACCGCGTTCGAGTCCATTCTCGAATCGGACACGCCCGACCCGGTGGTGAAGTCGCCGACCGCGGACATCGACGAGTACGTCCGGCAAATCCAGGAGACGGCCGAGAAGCTCAAGAAGGACGGCTGCGGCCGCGGGGACGCGAAGCTGCTCGCCACCGCGTTCAAGGAGCTGCGGCACAGCTTCCGGGTGTTCGCCGCGTACCGCGGGAAGCGGAAGGTGACGGTCTTCGGCTCCGCCCGCACGAAGCCGGACCACCCGGCGTACCAGGCCGCGGTCGAGTTCGGCCGGCAGATGGCGGCGGCCGGGTACATGGTCATCACCGGGGCGGCGGCCGGCATCATGGAGGCCGGGCACGTCGGGGCCGGGCGGGAGAACAGCTTCGGCCTGAACATCCTGCTCCCGTTCGAGCAGGCGGCGAACCCGGTCATCCTGGCCGACCCGAAGCTGATGAACATGCGGTACTTCTTCACCCGCAAGCTGGCGTTCGTGAAGGAGTCGGACGCGATCGCGCTGTTCCCCGGCGGGTTCGGCACGCACGACGAGGCGTTCGAGTCGCTGACCCTCATCCAGACCGGCAAGACGCACGTCTTCCCCATCGTGTTGGTGGACGAACCCGGCGGCGACTACTGGCGGAGCTGGGAGCGGTTCATCGAGGAAGGGTTAATGAAGCGGGGCTACACGTCGCCGCAGGACCGGGCCTTCTACCGCATCACGGACTCGGTGGATGAGGCGGTGCATGAGGTGACGAACTTCTACAAGGTCTACCACTCGATGCGGTACGTGCGGAACGAGTTAGTGCTGCGTCTCCAGAAGCGGCTTTCGGACGAGGCGATGGAGAAGGTCCAGACCGAGTTCGCGAACCTGCTCGTCGGCGGAACGTTCGTGCAGTCGGACGCGCTGCCGGCGGAGCGGAACGAGCCGGACATCGCGGCGCTGCCGCGGCTGCGGTTCCGGTTCGACCGGCACAACCACGGGCGGTTGCGGCAGTTGATCGACTTCATCAATCAGAACGGGTAGGATGCGGGTGGGAGGGTGAAACGATGGTCGTACTTTACGTGGCGGGTCAGCGGATCGGAACGTCGTCCGACCTCGACCGGCTGTTGCCCGAATACCTCGCGAAGCGGGTCGAGATCGAACTGCGGGACGACGAGGGCAAGTGGCTCGGGCGGATCGTGCCGGACGCCGAGCCGATCATCCCGTGGCATCCCGAAATCACGCGGGACGACATTACCCGCATGATCGAGAAGCGGGACGGCGTGCCGTTGGCCGAAATCTGGAAACGGCTCGGTGCGAAATGAACTTCCAGGTAACGTGGCTGCCGTTAGCCAACAACGACCTGGCCGAAATCTGGATGCGAGCCCCCGACCGGAACGCCGTGACGTTCGCCTGCGACCGGGTCGATCAACGCCTCGCCGTCGATCCGTTGAACGAAGGCGAGTCCCGGTTCGGCAGCATCCGCATCACGTTCGAGTTGCCGCTCCGCGTCGTGTTCGACGTGTGGGAGAACAGTCGGGAAGTGTTCGTCATCTCGGTGGGTCTGGTTGAGAAGCGAAGCTCGTAGACCCGGCGGCCATCCGCCTGACTGCCCTTGTAATGAACACCGCCCCGATCAACGATGGCCCGAACACGTACACCCATACCTGCCATTCGCCCACGCCGAGGATCGGGTTCGTGGCGAAGAACCCGCTCCACGCGCCGATGTAGGACGCCCCCATCAGGATCAGATGCCACCGCAACCGCCGACCGGCTTCGGCGAAATCTCCGCGGGCCTGTGCTTGTCTTGCAAAGCCCGCGTCCCGCCACCCTTGAACCACGACAAGGAAGGTCATGACGCCGAGCGTCATCAAATAGGTACTGTCACGGAAGTACGCGAGGGGTACGCCCAAGAGGCAGGCTATGGCGATGAGGCTCGCGTAGAGCCGACCGAGGGCACGATGCCAACGAGCATTGCGGCCGAACTTCGGCAGCAACATCACGACGAGGCCAAGCCCCACGGCCGCGAACCCGCACGCGAGATGGAACCAAACGCCGATCGCGTGGGGAGTCATTTGAAATGTCTACTACTTCTTCGCCCGCAGCTCCTTCTCCACGGCCGCCGCGATCGCCTTCACGTCGTCGTCGCCGAGTGGCTTCTCCGTCGTGAACGTCCACCGCTGGAGCACCTTCATCTCGCGGTAGAACACCACCGTCAGCGTGTCCTTGTCGCCGATGCCCCAAGCCGTCACCTGCTCGGACTTCCCGGCCGCCACCGCGAACGGCACGGCCAGCGTCTTCAGTTGGGCCGACAGGTCTTTCGCCTGCTTCGCCGCCTCGTCCCGCTTCTCGTCCTCCGGGTACTCCTTGCCGAGCGTCAGGAACGCGACGAACGCGCCGAGCCGCCCGGCCTTCAGCTCCTTGTCCGTGGCCAGCTCGTTCAGCTTCACGGCCAGCTTCGACACCTCCGGCGTCGCCCCCGGCGGCTGGCGGGAGAACACGGCCACGACCGGGTTCAGGGCGTTGTCCGTCACCAGGTCGTGCATCTTGTCGGCGCGGTTCCGCGGGCTGCCCTTCTCGTACCGGTCGTCCGCGGCGACGAACGCCCGGAACCCGGTCGGGACCATCGCGGCCTTTTCCTGCGCGAATGCGACGGAGAGCGAGCCGGCCGTCAGGGCGAGCAGTCCGAACACGCGGGCGAATCGTCGGCGGGTCATGGCAAGCTCCGGCGCAGGGGTTCAGCCTTTAGCCTGACGGCCGGAGCGGGGTTCGTCAAGTCGGCGCTCGCTCTCTCCCGCCCCCGCACGGTCGGAACGGCCGGCACGCCCGCGCCAGCCGGTCCGGTCGATTTTCGCCGCGGCCGTGACCGGCCCGGCAATATCGACTATGATTCCCCTGACGACCCTTCTCTCTCGCGAATGCCGGAGCGGCCCCCCGATGGCCTACCAAGCGCGTTGCCCCGAGTGCCAGGCGAAGCTCAACCTCGACGAGGCCCCCGCGGCCGACGAGTTGATCGAGTGCCCGAAGTGCGGCAACCAGTTCGCCCCGGCAGCCGCCGCGAAGGCGGCGAAGAAGGCCGCGGTTGGGGCCGGTGTCGGCAAGGCCGACGGCCGCCCGGAGAAGAAAAAGAAGGACAAGAAGGGGAAGGCCGGCAAGGGCGGGAAGGGCGAGGGCGGCGTCAAGCGCCGCAAGATGAAGCAGAAGAAGTCGAACCGGACGATTCTCATCTTGATGGTACTGGGCGGGCTGACCATCCTCGGGGCGGTCGGCGGCATCGGGTACTACGTCCTCGGGCGGGCCGGCAAGGTCGAGGAGATGCTGTCCCACGTGCCCGGCGACTTCAACGTGATCCGCGGCATGAACGTCGGCCTCATCAGCCGCTACCCCGGCTACCTGCCGCAGTTGGACCCGCAGTACAACAACGCCGTCAAGAACGTGGCCGACGACCTCGCCACCGCCGTCGGCGAGGCGGACGGCATGGCGCTGGTGGACTACGCCGTCCACGCCAAGCGGAAGCAGGGCGGCACGACCGGCGAGGTGTTCGTCATCCGCACCAAGACCACCTTCGACCCGACCCTCCTCGCCAACAAGTACGGCGCGGCCCAGAACGCGGACGGGCAAACGTACCACAAGGCTCCCGCCGGAAGCGCGCTCCGCGGGGCCATCGTGTACTCGCCGAACAACCGCATGATCGTGGTCGTCAGCGCCGTCGGCCAGCAGGACGGCATCTTCCGCACGAGCGCCGGCGGTATGAAGCAGAAGGAGAACAGCTTCGCCGGGAAGATGAACGCGACGATCAAGAAGGTGACGGCCGCGCACATCTGGACGCTGGTGTACGCATCCGGCGACCACCAGAACTACCTCAGCGCCATGGCCGACCTGGTCAAGCCGGACTTCCCCGTCCTCGGCAACCAGATGGCCAAGTCGAAGGTTTACGGCGTGTACCTGACGTTCGGCACGAAGGTGAAGTGCGGGGTCGCGTTCGAGTGCGAGTCGAAGGACGCGGCCAAGGAGGTGGCGACCAGCCTCTCCGAGGGGCCGCTCGGCAAGGGGGACGACTCCGAGATTCCGAACAAGTCGAAGAGCCTCGTGTCGTTCTCCGGGTCGAAGGAGTTCAAGTCCGAGTACCTGGCGAACATCAAGTACTCGTACACCGGGGAGTGCGCCTACGCCGAGAGCACGCCGTACTTCCCGAAGTCCGGGCAGATCATCACCGCGTTCAACAACCCGTTCATGGGCGATGGCGGCACCGGGTTCCGCCAGTAACGGCCGAGGGCACGGATTGGCTACGCACCCCTGGCCGCCGGCGGCCCCGACCGCCCCGCTCGCGGTCCTCGTCAGCGGCGGCGCGGACAGCGCCGTCCTGCTCGCCGAGGCGGCGGCCGTCTACCCGGCCGTCCACCCGATCTTCGTCCGCGTCGGCTCCGTCTGGGAGGACGCGGAGTTCGCCCACCTGACCCGGTTCTTGAAGGCGATCCACTCCCCGCGGCTGCGGCCGTGCGTGGTGCTCGCGCAGCCGGTGGCGGACCTGTACGGGCCGCACTGGAGCATGACGGGCGAGGGCGTGCCGGGCCGGGACGCGCCGGACGAGGACGTGTACCTGCCGGGCCGGAACGTGCTGCTGTTGGCGAAACCGCTCTTGTGGTGCCACTTGAACGGCGTGCCGGAAGTGGCGACCGCGCCGCTCGCCGGGAACCCGTTCCCGGACGCGACGTCGGGGTTCTACGACGCCTTCGCCCGAACCGTCGGCGAGGCCGTGAAGGGGCGGGTTCGCGTGCTGCGGCCGTATGCCGACCTGGGACTTCACAAGGTCGATGTCCTGCGCCGCGGGCGGCACCTGCCGCTCGGCCACACGTTCTCGTGCAACCGGCCGGTCGGCGGCCGGCACTGTGGGGCGTGCAACAAGTGCGGCGAGCGGATGCGGGGGTTCGCGGCCGCCGGGCTGCCCGACCCGACGGAGTACGCCGCGTAGCAAGGGGGTGCGGATGTTTCGTGTATCGAAGGAAATCTGGTTCTGCTACGGCCACCGGCTGTTGAACTACAACGGCAAGTGCGCCCACCTGCACGGGCACAACGGGAAGGCCGTCATCACACTGGAGGCCCCGTCGCTCGACCAGTTGGGCATGGTCGTGGACTTTACGACGGTGAAGCAGCTCGTCGGCCGGTGGATCGACGAGTACCTGGACCACAAGATGCTGCTGCACCGCGACGACCCGATCATCCCGGAGCTGCGGCGGCTGGGCGAGCGGTTCGTGACGCTGGACGTGAACCCGACGGCGGAGTGCATCGCGAAGATGATCTACGACCACGCGGTCAGCCAGGGGCTGCCGGTGGTGGAGGTGACGCTGTGGGAGACGGAGAACTCGTTCGCGACGTATCAGGGCATCGACCCGACGGTGGCGATCTGACCTGACTTCCGAAGTTCGGCTTCGACTTCGGAAGTCGATCGCGCGGTGACCTGCACGCGGCACAGTGTTCTTGCCGGTTGGACTTCCGAAGTCGAAGCCGGACTTCGGAAGTCGGGCGTTACTTGATCCCGCCCGCGGGGACGATGTCCTGAATCCGCGCCCGCGGCTTCGTCAGGTCCACGAGTACCGGGTTCGGCGTCGTCACCTCGCTCTTGTTCCCGGCCGCGTCCCACGCCGTCACCTTCAGGTAGACCTTCGCCGCCACCTTCTCCGGCAGCTTCCACGCGAAGCTGCCGGTGTCCGCCAGCCGCACGGCCGCGTCGATCCCGGCCCCGGCCACGACGGTGGAAGCGGCCTCCGGGCCGACCGCCTTCCACGGACCGGCCGGCGTCTCGCTCCACGCGATCGCCACCCCGTCCTTCGCCGGGTTCTTGTCCTTCACCTCCCACTTGAGCGTCAGCGTCCCCGGCCGGGCGGCGTCCGCCTCCGGGGCGTAAACCTTGATGAGCGGCGGCGTCAGATCGACCAGTACGCGGAAGTCCGGGGCGCTGCCTTCTGTTGGCGGGACCTCACTGATGCCGGCCCCGCTGATCGGTACGAGCCGGAACCCGTAGCTTCCTTCCGGCTGGGCGTTCGACCGGGCGTCGAGCGCCACCCGCAGCGGCTTCTGGTCGCCGTCGTGGACGCTCCACTTGGCCCACGTCTTGCCGTCGTCGCGGGTGACGTACATCTCGATCTTGCTGATCCCGGACGGCCCCGCTTCGAGTTGATACGGCACGTCGAACTTCAGGAAGTTGACGACCTTCACCCCCGGCGTTTCGCTCGCGGCGGCCGCCGGTGTCGTCGTCGAATTCAGCCCGGACCCCATCGCGATGGTCGAAGTGCCGGGCGTATTCGCCTGCGACATCGGGGCGGCCGCGCTCGGCGGCGGGGTCACGAACGCCGGCACGGGCGTCGGGGCCGGCGGCGTGCTGGTCAAGGACGGCGGCGCGATCGACGGGAACGCCGGCTTCGGCAGTTCCGCGACGGGCTTCGTCAGGTCGGGCGCGGGAATCGACGCTTTCGAGGCCGGGGCCGAGCCGGCCGGGGCGAGGGTCGGCAGGACGATGCCGCTTTCACCCGTCGTCGGCGACTTGAGGTCCGGGGCCGGAATCGCCGCGCTCGTCGCGGAGCCGAGAATGTCCTTCGTCTCCGTCGTCTTGTTCCCGGCCGCGTCCTCGACCGTGACGCGGACCGTCACCCCGGCAGTCGTGCCCGGCGAGAACGCCGCCGACCGGCGGTCCGGCGTGCCGATGGCGACGGCCTTCCACGCGAGTTCGGAATCGCCGAGTGGCTTCCATTCGAGCTTCGTCTTCGCGTCCGCCGGGTTGCGGTCGTCGATGCTCCACGCGACGCGGATCTCGTCCCCCTTCCGGTCGGCCGTCTTGATCCGCACGACCGGGGCGGTGGCATCGACGATGAGTTTCTGGAGCGGCACGGCTTTCGTCACGTCGGCCGGGTCGCGGACGCCGCTCTTGTAGACGATGACCATGTTCACGAGGTAGACGCCGTCCTCCTTCGCGGCGTAGGGGATCGACTTCGCGTCCGGCGTGGCCGTCGCGCCGAGTTCCCACACGCCGCCGGGGTCGCGGCTGACGTACAACTCGATGGAGTGGATCGCGCTCTTCTGGTCCGCATCGACGTTCAGGTCGAACGCGAGGTTCCGCGACTTCATGACCTGGGCGTCGTCGGCCGGCCGGCCGACGACCGGCGGGGGGTACGCGAACGCGCCGACGGCCGCGGGGACAAATAAAACGAGTGCGTATAGACAGGGTCGAGTTTCGCCGACTCCGCCCGCGAAATCCGACCGCTGGG
>NZ_JCABYM010000043.1:43909-90483 GCF_059499385.1 Limnoglobus sp.
CCGGCGGGCGGGGTGTGCCCGGCGACCGCCGGCGGGGGGGGGGGGCCCCCGCCCCCCCCCCCCCCGGCGGGGAGTACGCGAACGCGCCGACGGCCGCGACGACCCCGCCGAGTAGTCCGATGATCCAGCCGCGCATGGCCCCGCCTCCGCCCGAGATTCCGGTCCTATCGGATGTATCGGCTACGCCGGCGCGGGAATTCATCCGAGTTGGCAACGTGGGGAAAAGATTCAAGTTCCGGGTCGCGACGACGGCCGCGGGGAAAAATAAACCGAGTGGGTATCCTCTGTTTCGAGGTTCTCGATGACCGCGGACGAACTGCAACGGCTGCTCGAATCGGTCCGGGCCGGGGACGTGGAAATCCCGGCCGCGGTGAAGCTGCTCGCCCCGCCGACCGGCGACCTCGGGTTCGCGACGCTCGACTTCCACCGCCGCGAGCGCTGCGGGTTCCCGGAGGTCGTGCTGGCCGAGGGGAAGACGGCGGACTGGGTGGAACAGGTCGTCCGGCGGATGCGGGAGGCCGGGCAGGACTGCTTCGCCACCCGACTCAGCCCGGCCCAGGCGGACCACCTGGCCGGCCACTTCCCGGACGCGGAGATCGACCGGCTGGCCCGCACGTTCTGGCGGCCGATGCCCGGCGACCGGCCCGCGGCCGTCGGCGACATCCTCGTCGTCACCGCGGGCACGGGCGACCTACCCGTCGCGCAGGAGGCGGTCGTCACGGCCCGCGTCATGGGCACGCACGCCACGCTGATCGCGGACGTGGGCGTCGCCGGAATTCACCGCATCCTGAAGCACCGGGAGCGGCTGACGGCGGCGGACGTGATCGTCGTGTGCGCCGGCATGGACGGGGCGCTGCCGAGCGTCGTCGGCGGGCTGGTCGATTGCCCGGTCATCGCCGTGCCGACGAGCATCGGGTACGGGGCCGCGTTCGGCGGCGTCGCGGCGCTGTTGACGATGCTGAACAGCTGCGCCGCCGGCGTCGTGGTCGTGAACATCGACGCCGGGTTCAAGGCCGGGTACGTGGCCGCGCTCACGGCCCGACGGATCGCGAAGGCACGGCCCGACGGACGGTGAGGGCGGCGCTGGCCGTCATCAGCACGACGCCGCTCGCGGACACGACGTAGGCGGCCGGGACGAAGAACGCCAGCCGGTCGAACTCGCCGAACGCCAGGTCGCGGACCAGTTGCGACAGCACCGAGCCGGTGTACCCGATGGCGTCGGCGAGTTGAATCGCGAACACGGACGTTCCGGCGAACCGGCTGGCCGCCATCAGCCGCTCGAACAGGACGGCCCCGTAGGGCACGAACGCGAGGTACTGCCCGACGCCGAGGGCGGCCATCCACGCGAAGGCGTCGATCATTCCCGCCTGGTATACGGCCGTCGCGACGCCGATGACCGCGAACCCGACGACGATGACCGCGTACACGCACCACAGCGCCGCCCGGTGGCCGCGGACGAGGTTCAGCCCGCCGATCGCGACCACGACGCCGAGCATCGCCCACAGCTCCGTTCGGGTGAAGATCGCCCGTCGGTCGCCGAGGCCGAGGGACTGGAACAGCTCCGCCCCGTAGTGGTCGCGGAAGTCGCGGAACGCCGTGACGAACAGGTACGCCGCGAGCAACAGGCCGAACCCGACGCCGAACTGCCGGAGGAACGCCCGCCGCTGTTCGCGGCCCATCGTCGGCCGGGCCGCGCGGTCCGCGATGTCCGCGGCCGACGGCTCCGGCAGCTGGTTCAACAGCACCACGGCCAGCGCGAACGGGCCGAGGAACAGCCCGCCGGTGACGGCCGGCATCCACGCCTCGGCGACGCCCCACGACTTCATCACGAGGTCGCGGCCCACGTCCCGCGTCACGGCGCCGGCGATGACGTAGGAGCAGCTCAGCCCGGCGATCATCGCGTCGCTCGCCCGGCGGCCTTCCAGGTAGCGGACGCACAGCCCCCACACCATGCCGAGCGGAAGGCCGTTGAGGAACATCGCGACCGGCTTCCAGTCCGCCGGCAGGTTCGCGAACAGCACGAGCGCGGCTTCCGCGAACAGGATCAGCCCGACGAGCCAAACCGCGCGGCGGGACGACCGCACCTCGGAGCAAAACTTCGTGCCGAGGTACTTCGACAGCATGTAGCCGAGGATTTGGGCGACGACGCACGCCGTCTTGAGTTCGACCCGCGTGTCGAGGAACCGGAGGCCGGTGAACGTGACGGCGTCGAACGGCTTGCGGAACGCGTACATGCCGAAGTAGACGGCGAACGCGGCGGCGACGCCGTAGGCGGCGAGCACGCCGACCGGGGCGGGGGCGAGGCGGCGGGTGACGGCAGACGGCAAGCGCGCACTCCGGGCGGACGCGGCGAGTGTACGGGGGCGGCCGGGGGCGGGGCATGAAGTTTCGGGGAATCCCCGCTACCCCGCCGGGTGGACCCACGGGGCACGGTACGGCCGCTTCAGTTTGGCCGTTGCCTCCTCGTCGCCGACGCAGGCGTGCTTCTCCGCGTCCCACGTCAACGTCCGGCCGAGTTGCTGGCTCAGGTTCGCGAGGATGCAACTGGCCGACGAGACGTGCCCCTCCTCGATGTCCGACACCGGCTTGCCGCGGCTCTCGCGGGCCTTCAGGAAGTCCTGCCAGTGGGCGCGGATCGCCGGGGCGACGTGCTTCTCCAGGTCCTTCTCCGTCTTGTCCTCCGGGTACTGCTCCAGCTCGTACGTCACGTCCTTGTGGACGGCCTTCCCGTTGTTCGGGACGAAGTCGTACCCCATGACGCTCGCCTTGAGCGTCCCCTTGTCGCCGTAGATCGTCGCGCCCCACGGGTACTTCGGGTCCGGGGCCGGGCCGTAGGTGCGGTGCTGCCAGACCACGTCGAGGTTCGGGTACGTGAACGTCGCGGTCTGCGTGTCGGTGATGTTCGCCTTCGACTTCTTGTCCACGAAGATGCCGCCGGTGGACGACACCTTCAGCGGCCAGCCGAGGCCGAGCATCCACCGGACCATGTCGAACATGTGGATGCACATGTCGCCGACGATGCCGTTGCCGTACTCCATGAACGCCCGCCACCGCCGCGGGTGGACCAGCGCGTTGTACGGCCGCAGCGGGGCCGGGCCGGTCCACATCTCGTAGTCCAGGTGCTCCGGCGGCGGCGCGTCCGGCGGGTTCTCCTTCGCCCGCATGTGGTAGTAGCAGTACGTCTCGACGAGGCCGACGGTGCCGAGCTTCCCCGAGTCGATGAACTCCTTCTTCGCCTCGACGAGGTGCGGCGTGCTCCGCCGCTGGGTGACGACCTGCACGACCCGGTTGTGCTTGCGGGCGGCGGCGAGCATCGCCTTCCCCTCCAGCACGTCCACGCTGATCGGCTTCTGCACCCACACGTCCATCCCGGCCTCGCACGCGGCGATCATCGGCATCGCGTGCCAGTGGTCCGGCGTCTCGACCATGCACACGTCCAGGTCCTTCTCCTTGAGCAGCTCCCGGTAGTCGCCGTACACCCGCGGCTTCTTCTTGGACGCCTGCCGCTGGCCGACTTGCTCCGCGGCGTCGGCGAGCATCTTCGAGTCCACGTCGCACAGCGACACGACCTCGACGGTCGGCAGCACCTGAATGAGGCGGAACAGGTCGCACTTGCCGTACCACCCGGTCCCGATCAACCCCACGCGGAGCGGCTTGGGGTCGGCGGCGGCGGCGAAGTACCCGCCGGTCGAGAGGGCGAGGCCGGCGGACGCGGCCGAGAGGAAGTCACGACGGTCCATGAGAGAGGCTCCGGGCGAACGAGGTGCGGGCCGGACGAAGCGAGGACGCGGGAAGTGTAAGGGGGACGGGATCGGTCGGCCAGCAGGCCGCCGCGGCGGTCAATCGGCCCGCGGGTCGGGCTTGTTGCGGCGGTGCTCCCTCACCAGGGCGAGCAGTTCCCCGGCCGTCGCCGGCCGGTGGCCGGCGCGGCGGTTCGCGTCGCCGATCCGGAACAGCAGCGCCCACTGGCGGAACAGCGTCCGGTACGCCCGCCACAGGGGCCACGTCGGGTCGTAGAGGTTGGTCGATTCCGACGACACGCCGTTCAGCTCCACGACGGCGAACCCGCGGCCGGCCCGGAACGCGGCCGGGTCGGCGTACCGCACGTCGAACCGGCCGACGAAGAACCCGTCGAACGGCCCCGCGATGGCGTCGAACGCCGCCTCGAGTTCGGGCGTGAGCAGGTGGCCGCCGTCGCGGAACAGCGTCCCCTGGCAGTGGTTGCCGGCCGTCGCTAGCGCGAACCGCTCCCCGGCGGCGAGAACGCGGCCGACGTGCGCGGCGTGCCGGTCCAGGAAGACCGCCGCCTGCATCCGGAACCGCGGGTGCGCCCAGATCAGCCCTTCGAGCGTGGACCGGCCGTCCCCGGTGACGACGGGGAACACCTTGTCCGTGATCGAAAAGACGTGGCCGCGGGCCTCGCCGGGCAGCCGGTAGTAGAACACGCCGGCCTCGAACGGGCCGGGGTGGAACGGCTGAACGACGACCGGGCCGGGGTTCGCGAGCAGGTACTTCTCCGCGTCCGCGAGGTCGTGCGCCTTCCGCACGCCGGCCCCGCGCTCCCCCACGTCCGGCTTCAGGATGACGGGGAAGTCCCATCCGGCCTCCCGCACCCGTTGCGTTCGGTCGCGGATTTCGCCGGGCGGGATTAACAGCGTGGGGACGACCCACTCGGCGGGCAGCTTCGCGAGGATGTCGGCCTTCGACTCGCCGACCACGCCGCCGGCCGGGGCGATGCCGGGGTTCGCCGCCGTCCAGACGGTGAGGCTGCGGTAGCGCGCCGCCAACAGCAGGAACCGCGGGACGAGCGGCAGGTAGAAGACCCACGCCGGCCAGAACTCCCACCGCCAGACGCGGGACACCGCCGCGACCAGCTTCGCCCGGCCGACCGGGTCGAAGAGGCGGGGCAGCGCCTTCAGCCCGAGGAACCCGGCCCCGCCGACCGCCGGGATCGCGAGCCAGCCGATTCCCCCCACGGACGCCCCGGCCCACGCGACGGACAGGACGAGCAGCGGCGTCCAGACCGCCGCGGCCGCGGCCGCCCACGCGAGGAACCGGTACGGGCACGCCCCGACCACGCCGGCGGCGAGGAGCAGCGGCACGCGGGTTCCGGGCAGGAACCGGGCGGCCACCACCGCCCGCCCGCCGTGGTCGCACAGCCGGCGGGACAGCCCGGCGAGGCGGGCCTCGGGCAGGAGCCGCCGCGCGAACCGCCACCGCAGCAGCGGCCGCCCGCCGGCCCGGCCGAGGAACCAGACGGCGAAGTCGCCGAGGACGACGCCGGCGAAGCAGGCCGCGAGCGCCAGCGGGACGCTCACCTTCCCCGCGGCGACCAGCAGCCCGACGCCGATGCAGGTGAGGTCTTCGGAGACGAACGCGGCGACGATCACGCCGACGGCCAGGGCGACCGGGTCGGCGGCGAGGGCGGCGAGGAAGTCGGTCATGGGACGCCCGCGGGTCGGAAGGCCAGGGCGGTTCGGGTTTCGCCCGCCGGGTCGAACGCGGGCGCGGTGTACCACATGGTCGCCCCGGCGTCGTCGAGTTCGATGACGGCGTGGCTGACGGTCCGGGCCGCGTCGCGGGTCATGTTCACGCTCAGATGGTCGCGGCCCGGCCACCGGTGGCGGTGGAACGCGTCCTGGGCCGCGGCCCACCCGGCCGGCGGGCCGGCAAACAGCTCGTCGAACAGCTCCCGCCGCACCCTTTCGACCAGATGGTCGCCGAGGCCGGACGACGTGAACAGCACCGGGGAGCCGCCGAGCAGCCGGCTCGCGACCATCGGTGCGCGGCCGTCCCATCGGACGTCGGCGACGATCCCGCGGCCGACGAGGACGAGGCGGAACGGGGCGAAGTCGTGATAATTGAAGGCGCGCTCCAGTTCGGCCAGCGCCGCGGCCGGGGCGTCCGACCCGACCAGCGCGGGGATGAGGTCGCCGCGGCTCCTAACAGGGGTCCGGGAACAGGGGTCCGGGGTCAGGTGGGACCGGCCTTCTTCCTGACTCCTGACTCCTGTTCCCGGACCCCTGGGATTCACGTTCAGCACCGCCAGCGTTAGCCCGGCGTCGTTCACCGCCAGCCACGTCCCGCCGGACGGCGAGTCGGTGGGTAGCACGGCATGGCGGTCGCCGAACCGCCGGACCGCCGGCGGCGCGGCCGGCGGGCGGGTCGGCCGCTCGTCGCGGTTGAACGCCAGCCGCAGCCGGTCCCACCGCATCGGAACGACGGTCAGCGTACACATGCCCGGCTCCGCTGGTGGGCGACCGTGGACGGGGCGTACCCGAACTCGGCCGGGGGGTCGCCGCCCAGCAGCTTCACCATGATCCCGATGATCGCGTTGTGGTGGACCGTGTGGCTGACGACGAACGCCAGCTCCCGGTCCGGGCTGGTCTTGACGGCGACCGGCGGCCGGTCCGGCGTCACCAGGGTCGTCAGCTCGACGAGGGCGGGCAGCCCGGCCCACGGGAACGCGGTCACCTCCCCGTCCAGCCGGAGGATTTCGGCCATCGCGGCCAGCCGGTCCCGCTCCACGTCCGTCCCGCGGTCGCGGTGGTCGTAGTTCACCCGGCCGTCCCGCAGCCCCCGGAGCAGCGCCGCGACGTGGTCGAGGTTGTGCCGGACGTGCCCGCCGACGCTGCTCGGCACGACGCCGACCGGCTTCCGGGCGTACTGCTCGTCGGTGAGGGACGCGACCAGCTCGAACAGCTGGCGGAGCAGGCCGACGAGCGGCCGGACGGCCGGCGGCTCGGGACGTTCGGGGGCGCGGGCCGGCAGGATCATGTCGGGGTTCCGGGGTGGGTCGGGCTGTTCGTTCGATGCGAACCCGCCCCGCCGGGTTACACGAGCCGCGCGGGGGACGCCTACGGCCCCGTCAGGTAGTCGATGAACGGCAGTTGCCGCCACCGGAACGCGAGGACGACGACCGCCCCGACCGCGACGGCCACGGCCAGCCCGAACAGCAGCCCGCCGTCCCCCTCGCCGGTCGCCGGGTTCGTGACCTCGATTCCCAGGGACGTGAGGTGCGTCAGGATCGCCCCGGCGATGACGGCCAGAGCGACCGCCGCCCCGACGGCGGCCGTCCGCGGGATCAGCAAGAGGACGACGCAAACCAGTTCCACCAGGCCCACGAGCGTCGCGGCCGGGCGGCCGCCGCGGGACTCGAAGATGGCCCGCGTCTCGGGGGCGTAGGTGAACTTGAAGTACAGCGTCTGGGCCAGGACCGCGGCGACGGCGACCTGCGCCGCCCACGGCGCGGCGACGGCGGCCCACCGGGTCGGCCGGGGCGTGTCACGCGGCGGCGCGGCCGGCATCGAAGTCGGGGTCATCGCGTTCCTCCCGGTGTCGGCGTCCGCCGGCCGGGATACGATGCCGACACCGCCCCTTCGGTTACACCGAGCCACCCATGCCCGCCGACACGCCCCCGGTTGACGCCGCCGAGCTGGAGACCCTCCGGGCCATCGTCGAGGGGACGGTCCGCGAGACCGGGGAGGAGTTCTTCCGCGCGCTCGTGCGGAACCTGAGCCGGGCGACCGGCGTGCCGAACGCATTCGTGGCCGAGTTCGCCGATTCCGCCACCCGCATCCGGTCGCTCGCGTTCTGGGCGAACGGCGAGCACCGCCCGCCCGAAGAGTGGGATCTGGCCGGGACGCCGTGCGAGGACGTGCTGAAGGGGAACCTGTGCCACCACCCGACGGACGTGTGGCGGAAGTTCCCGAAGGACGAGGGGGTGGAGAGCTACCTCGGGGTCCCGCTGCGGGACGCGGCCGGGGCCGTCCTCGGCCACCTGGCGGTGTACGACCGGAAGCCGATGCCGCCGCGGCCGCGGCTCTTGTACACGTTCCAAATCTTCGCCGCCCGCGCCGCCGCCGAACTGGATCGGCTGCGGATGGACCGGATGCTACGGGACAGCGAGCGGCGGTTCCGGGAGCTGTACGAGGACGCCCCGATCGCCTACGTGACGCTGGACGCGGCCGGCTGCCTGCGGTCCGTCAACCGGGCGACGGTCGAACTCCTCGGCCGCCCGGCCGCGGCGCTCGACGGGTCCTGCCTGGCCGACTGCGCCCCGCCGACGCCGACCGGCCGGCCGCGGGTGCGGGGCGTCCTCGACGAGTTCCTGGCCGGCCGGGCCGTCGCCGGGGCGGAGGTGGAGTTCGCCCGGCCGGACGGGTCGCCGCTGTGGCTGGCGCTGTGGGTCCGCCCGCACGCCGACCCCGCCGGCGGCGTGGGCGGCGGCCGGGCGATCGGGGCCGACATCACGGCGCGGGTGCTGGCCGAGCGGGACCGGGTCCGCCTCCAGCAGGAGAACCTGTACCTCCAGGAAGAGATCAAGGCGGCCCACAACTTCGACGAGATCGTCGGCCAGAGTCCGGGGCTGGTGTCCGTCCTCCAGCAGGTGTCGAAGGTGGCGGTCACGGACGCGACCGTCCTCGTCACCGGCGAGACGGGGACGGGCAAGGAGCTGATCGCGCGGGCCGTCCACTCGGCCGGCCCCCGCCGCGGGAAGCCGTTCATCAAGTTGAACTGCGCCGCCCTCCCGACCGGGCTGGTCGAGAGCGAGCTGTTCGGGCACGAGAAGGGGGCGTTCACCGGGGCGACCGCCCGCAAGCCCGGCCGGTTCGAGCTGGCCGACGGCGGCACGCTGTTCCTCGACGAGGTCGGCGAGCTGCCGGCCGACGCCCAGGCGAAGCTGCTCCGCGTCCTTCAGGAGAAGGAGTTCGAGCGGGTCGGCGGCACGGCCCCGGTGAAGGTGGACGTGCGGGTGATCGCCGCCACCAACCGCGACCTGGCGAAGATGGCGGCCGACGGGACGTTCCGGGAGGACCTGTTCTACCGGCTGAACGTGTTCCCGGTCCGCCTCCCGCCGCTGCGGGACCGCAAGGACGACATCCCGCTGCTCGTCCGGTTCCTGGCCGCCAAGTTCGCCGCCCGGATGGGCAAGCCGCTCACGACCGTGGGGAAGGACACGCTCGACCTGCTCGTCGCGTACCGGTGGCCGGGGAACGTCCGCGAGTTGGAGAACGTGCTGGAGCGGGCCGTCATCCTGGCCGACGGCCCGGAGTTGGAGATCGACCCCGAGGTGCTCGCGGTCCCCGCCGCGGCGGCGGAACCGGCCGCGGGCGGGCGGAGCCTCACGGCCGTGGAAGCAGACCACATCCTGTCCGTGCTGCGGCAGACGAACGGGGTGATCGAGGGGCCGAACGGCGCGGCGCGGGTGCTGGCCCTGCACCCGAACACGCTCCGCAGCCGGATGAAAAAGCTCGGCATCGAACGGCCCGCCCCCGACGGCTGAGTACGCCGCCGAGGGCTGTTGTCTTGTTCCCTCCCCCCTTAGGGGGGAGGGAACAAAGGCACAAACGTCCCTCGTCCAACCACGTACCCTCCCACGACCGGTCGTGGCCGCCCACGAAATCTCGTGGGCGGTTCGGCCGCGGTCGCCAACGCTTCTCAACAAACCGCGTCCACGTTCATCTCTGAACCCTTCGTTTCCAGCGTTCCTGGCGCGGACACGGTCCCGCGCACGGATTCGGCACGCCGCTCGCGTTAGGCACGACCCGCGACCGAATTCCACGTTCCCCCGAGATATTTTTTATGACCCCGACCGCGGCCGGGTGCGGCCCCTGCTTGCCCGCATCGAACCCCGACGCCGAGCTGCTCGCCCGCCTGCGGGCCGGCGACGAGGCCGCCTACGAGGCGCTGTTCCACCGACACGCCGGGGCGATGCTCGCCGTCGCCCGCCGGTTCCTCGGCGATACTGACGACGCGGCCGACGCCGTGCAGGAGGCGTTCGTGTCCGCGTTCCGCGCGATGAAGTCGTTCGCGGGGACGGCCCGGCTCGGGACGTGGCTGCACCGGATCACCGTGAACGCCTGCCTGATGAGCCTCCGCGGCCGCCGGCGGGACCGGCTCGTTCCGCTCGACGAGTTCGCCGCCCCGGCCGCCGCGCCCGACGACGACCGGCTGGACCGGGCCGAGACGGCCGCCTGGGTCCGGTCCGGCATCGCCGAGCTGCCGGACGCCTACCGGACGATCATCCGCCTCCGCGACCTGGACGGCCTGGACACGCACGAGACGGCCCGGCGGCTGGGGACGAGCACGGAGGTGGTGAAGACCCGCCTGCACCGCGCCCGCCAGGCGCTGCGGTCCCGGCTCGCGCCGCGGTGCGCGGCGTGACCCGCGCGGGCGGGGAACTGTTACCTGAGCTTCCGACTTGCATCAGAGCCGTGTCCTTCCCGGAGTGTCCGCGTGACCGCCGCCGAGTGGATCGTGATTGCCGTCGCCGCCTACGCGGCCGTCGGGCTGGCGTTCGGGCTGGCCTTCGTCGCCGTCGGCGCGGCCCGGCTCGACCCGGCGGCGCGCGGCACGTCCGTTGTCTTCCGCGCGGTCATCCTGCCCGGCAGCGTCGCCCTGTGGCCGGTCCTGTTGTGGAAGTGGGTCGGGAGGACGGCGGCATGACGCGAGCACACCGGCGGGTCCATGCGTGGGCGTGGGTTGTGATCGCGGCGGCGGTCGCCGCGGTCTGGGTCGCGACGGCGGTACGAGGTGGGCCGTGAGCGTCATACACGCGCCGGTGAAGTGGAACCGGAACAAGCGAGTCTACGACCTGTTCGTCGCCGGCGGGGTGCTCGGCTACCTCGCGGCGTTCGTCGCGGTCGGCGCGCTGATCGGGATCGGTTTCCCGATCCTGCTGATGCGGGCGCTCGGGACGTGCGCCCTCGTGATGCTGCACGTCGTCCTGGCCGTCGGCCCGCTCGCGCGGCTGGACCGCCGGTTCCTGCCGCTCGTGTACAACCGCCGCCACCTCGGCGTGGCCACGTTCCTGGTCGGCCTCGGGCACGCGGCCGTCGCCGTCGGCTACTACCACGGGTTCGGCGGCGTCAACCCGCTCGTCTCCGTCCTCTCCATCCCCGGCCCGCTGCCGTTCGAGTGGCTCGGCCTCGCCGCCCTCGGCGTCCTGTTCGTCATGGCCGCCACCAGCCACGACTTCTGGCAGAAGGCGCTCGGCGCGAGCGCGTGGAAATGGCTGCACATGCTCGTGTACCCGGCGTACGGGCTGCTCGTGCTGCATGTGCTACTCGGGGCGCTACGGGCCGAGCCGAACCCGCTGTACCCGGTCGTGGTCGGCGTCGGGTTCGCCGCGCTCGTCGGGCTGCACCTGGCCGTCGGGGTCCGCGAGCGGCGGCGGGACCGCCGCGGGCCGGCCGTGCCGCCGCGGTTCCCGCTGGAGGTGGCGTGGGTGGACGTGGGGAGCGTGGACGACATTCCCGAGGGCCGGGCGAAGGTCGTCTGCCTCCCGGACCGGGAGCGGGTGGCGGTGTTCAAGTACGATGGCCGCGTCTCGGCGGTGACGAACGTGTGCGCCCACCAGCGCGGCCCGCTCGGCGAGGGGAAGGTCGTGGACGGGTGCATCTCCTGCCCGTGGCACGGGTGGGAGTACCGGCCCGAAGACGGGTGCTCGCCGCCGCCGTTCCAGGAGAAGATCGCCACCTACCGGGTGCGGCTCCAGGGCCGCCGCGTCCTGCTCGACCCGGACCCGCTACCGCCTGGCACGCCGGTCGAACCCGCCCGTATCGAGGAGTTGGAGCATGTCCGACCTTGACGAGCACTTCATCGGCTGGCTGCCGATGCCGCGGGCGTACCGCCGGTTCCTGGTCCCCGTCGCCGCCGGCGTCGTCGCCGCGGTCGTCGCGCTGGCCGCGGTGATCGCGGGAAGCCAGCAGTCGCCGGGAGCCGGCCGGTGGGACGACGGGCAGCCGGTGGCGTTCACCGGCGTCGCCTACGCCGACCCTTACGCGACGGTCCGCGTGCCGGGCGAGAACCCCGGCGACCCGCCGGTCACGCTCCTGCTCGTCGAGGGGGGGAAGTTCGGGGCGGGCGACCGCGTCCGCCCGTTCGACGGCCGGGCGGTCCGCGTGGCCGGCACGCTCCTCGCCCGCGACGGGTGGCGGATGCTCGAGCTGGCGGCCGGCGACGACGGCCTCCGCGCCGCCGAGCTGCCGCCGGACGAGCTGGCCCGCCTCCGCCGGCCGCCGGCCCGCCCGCTGGGGGCGGTGACGCTCCGCGGCGAGATCGTGGACGCGAAGTGCTACCTGGGGGCGATGAAGCCCGGCGGCGGCCGGACGCACCGCGGCTGCGCCGTCTTGTGCCTGCGGGGCGGCGTCCCGCCGTTGTTCGTGTCCGACGGCGCGGGCGACGGCCCCTCGACCTACCTGCTCGCGAGCGAGTCCCTCGGGCCGATCGACGCCGTCCGGCGTGACACGGCCGGCCTCCCGACCGTGCTGGAAGGGACACTCGAACAACTGGGCGACCTCCCCGTCCTCCGCCTGACCGCGCCGCCCGTGCGAGGGGAGTAAGGCGGGCAGAGAGGCCACCGTCTCCCGCGAAGCCGTGGGGGTATACGTCGGGTGGCGGACGATGGCGGCAATCGACGGGTCGAAACGAGGACGTGTCAGACGGGAAGCAACCGATGCCGAAATCCGAAGGGCACTCATCCACGGGAGTGTATGGGAATCGAACCCACTGGGGGCGTTGTTCACACCCCCCACTGGTTTTGAAGACCAGGGCCGGCACCAGCCGTGCAAACACCCCCAAGCGGTCCAATCCATTCTAAGCGCCGCGAAGCGGCGGCATAGACGGCGGCCCACGATTCGCCCTCGGCAACCTGGCGCGAGGCCCCGGCTCAATACGCGTGCCTCTGCCTCTTGAACAGCATCGTGAACAGCGTCAGCGCCATGATCCGCAGGTCGAAGAACGGGTTCCAGTGCGTGATGTAGTACAGGTCGAACTGGATGCGGCGGCGGAGTGAGGAGTTCCCCCGCCAGCCGTTGACCTGCGCCCACCCGGTCAGCCCGGCCTTCACCGCGTGGCGGGCCGCGTAGTTCGGGATCGTCTTCTTGAACTGGTCCACGAACACCGGCCGCTCCGGCCGCGGGCCGACGATGCTCATCTCGCCCCGCAAGATGTTGAACAACTGCGGCAGCTCGTCCAGGTTCGTCTTCCGGAGGAACGCCCCGATCCGCGTGCAGCGGGGGTCGTTCTTCGCCGTCCACACGGCCCCGGTCTTCGCCTCCGCGTCCGGCCGCATCGAGCGGAACTTCAGCATCTGGAACCGCCGGCCGTCGAGCGAACACCGCTCCTGCCGGTAGAACACCGGCCCCGTGCTCGACAGCTTCACCAGCGCCGCGATCAGCAGCAAGAACGGCGAGAGGGCGACGAGGCCGACGAGCGAGAGGACCACGTCCATCGCCCGCTTGATGGCGACGTTCACCCCGAAGTGCCGGTTCTCGCGGAGGCCGAGGACGGTCATGCCGTGCAGGTTCGTCGTCGTCAGCGACAGCGCGGACATGGCCGGGGCGTCGGCGATCAGCCGCATCTCCAGCGTCGTCTGCGACAGCGCGTCGAAGATGCGGCGGACCTCGCCGTACCGGTTCATCGGCAGCGCGATGAAGACGTGCTCGATGTGCAACTCCTCCACCAGCCGCGGGAGGTCCGCGATCGGCCCGACGACGGGGTGATTCGTCCGATGGTGGTGCGCGTCGTCCTCGACGTAGGCGACGGTTTGAATCCCCATCCACGACGCGGTTTCGAGCATCTTGGCCGTCGTCCGGGCGAGGCGGCCGGTGCCGACGATGAGGGCGTGGCTCTGGTTGTACCCCCGCGCCCGCAGCCGGCCGAGCGCCAGCCACGAGAGGCGGCGGGAGAGTAGGATGCCGACGACGGCCAGCGGGGCGAAGAACGCGAACATCGCCCGCGGCCGGTACGGCGACTGCATCGCGAAGGTGATCGTCACCACCAAGAGCGTGAGGAACCCGACGCCCTTGAGGACGTGGTACAGCTCCTCGCGGAACCGCGAAAGCCGGGTCACGTCGTACATGGCCGACGCGCGGAACGCGACGAGGCCGAGGACGATGACGAGCGGCAGTTGGCCGACGCACAGCTCGAACGCCGGGGCGTCCGGGGCGACGATGGGAACCCACCCGGACCGCAGCCGGACGAAGTCGGCGGCGAGCCACGCGAGGGCGGTGGCGGCGAGGTCCCAGAACTGGAACCACGCGCGGAGCGGTTCGCTGCTGCGGGCAATCATCGCGGCCTTGTAGCACCGCCCGCCGGCGGGTGTCAAGGCGGCTAGAATGGGGGGACCACACCGGAGACGACGCGATGAAGTTGACCGCCGATCAGTTGCTGGCCCGGCTGTACGCGCTGCGGAAGGACTACGCCGACGACCCGGAAGACGAGACGTACCAGGCCCTGCACGCGGCGTTCATGTTCGTCTCGTACAACATCGCCGCGTTCAAGGAGTACGTGAAGAAGGAAGGCGAGAAAGAATAGCGGGCGAAAGCCCAGACACGGCCGTGCCTGGGCTTTCCGTCACGCGCTCACGACCGGCAGCTTCCGCCGCCCCAGCCCCTCGGCGTCCTGCTTCGGCAGCCGGTGGGCGTTCACCTTCTCCCAGTCCGCCAGCTCGACCATCAGCGCGTCCACGATCTCTTCCTCCTTCACGCGCCGCACCATCTCGCCGTTGCGGAAGATCATCCCCTGGCCGTTGCCGGCCGCGATGCCGATGTCGGCCTCGCGTGCCTCGCCCGGGCCGTTCACCACGCACCCGAGCACGCTGATCTTCACCGGCAGCCGCCGGCCGTTCAGCCTCTGTTCCAGTTCCGCGATGATCTTCTCCAGGTCGATCGCCAGCCGGCCGCACGTCGGGCACGCGATCAGTTCCGGCCGCCGCACGCGGCGCTGCGTGGCCTGCAGGATGTCGAACGCGGCCGCGATCTCCGGGACCGGGTCGCCGAGCAGCGAGATGCGGATCGTGTCGCCGATGCCGTCGAGGAGGATCGGCGACAGCCCGGCGGCGCTCTTCGTCACCGCGTAGGGCGGCTTCCCGGCCTCCGTGATGCCGATGTGCGTCGGGTAGTCGGCCAGCCGCGCGAACAACCGGTACGACTCGACCGCGACCAGCACGTCGCTCGACTTCAATGACACGATGATGTCGCGGAACCCCTCGCTCTCGCAAATCTCGATCGACCGCAGGGCACTCTCGACGATCGCCGGCGGGCACGGGAACCCGTACTTGTCGATCAGCTCCTTCTCCAGCGACCCGGCGTTCACGCCGATGCGGATGGGAAGCCCCTTGTCCTTCGCCTTCCGCACCACCTGCCGGAACCGCTCCTCCGTGCCGATGTTGCCGGGGTTCAGCCGAATCTTGTCCACAGGATGATCGAGCGCCGCGAGCGCCATCTTGTAGTCGAAGTGGATGTCGCAAATCAGCGGGATGCTGATCCGCTCCTTGATCCGCGACAGCGCCCCGGCGTCCTCCGGCTTCGGTACGGTGACGCGGACGAGTTCGCACCCGGCTTCCTCGAGCGCGTGAATTTGTTTGATAGTCGCTTCCACGTCGAACGTGTCGGTCGTGGTCATCGACTGGACGCGGACCGGCTCGTCCCCGCCGATGCCGACGCCGCCGACATTCACCACGCGGGTCTTGTGCCGCGGCTTGCCCGGAACCTTCGGGGCGGATTCGAGGACGCTGTAGTCGAAGCGGGGCATCATCAATCTCCGGGCCGCCGGGGGAACGCACGAGGGTAACCGTGGTTAGTGTAGTGCGGGCAACGAAATCGCGTCGAGCCAGACTTCCGAAGTCCGGCTTCGACTTCGGAAGTCGAACGGGAGAGGGGCGTCAGCAGTTACAGTTGAAGTTCCCGCGGGGGATCGACTTCCGAAGTCGAAGCCGGACTTCGGAAGTCAAGATTCCCCGAACCTCCGCCCCGGCCGGGTGTCTGTCGCGGCATGACGCACCTGCACAAGTTCACGGCCGACCACCGGCTGCTGGTCACGGCCGCGGCCCACGCCGGCGGGTTCCGCGACCCGGTCGCGTTCGACGCCGACGTGTTCGAGTACCACCTCCTGAAGGCCGCCCGCCGCGGCCGGTTCGTCCCGGTGGACGGCGCGTTCATCCGCGACTGGGACCCGACGTTCCGCCGCACCTACCCCGGCATGAACGTCGGCCTGCGGCTGTACCACCTGGCCGGCGTCACGTTCGTGAAGGCGTACACGGCCGACGCCGCGGACCACTACTGCTGCGGGTACAACATCCTCGTCTGCGACCGAGCCGACTACACCCGGCTCTACCGCTTGGCGAAGAAACTCCGCAAGGAGGCGACGCCGCCGAACCCGCCGCCGGTCCTGGCCGCGGACGTGCAGGACAAGCTCTGGCAGAACACCGTCGGCTACCTGGAGCCGCGGAACCTGGCCCGCATCCGGCGGTTCGGCGGCCGGGCGAAGCGGGGCCTGCTCCTCACCGGGCCGCCCGGCAACGGCAAGACGAGTGCCTGCCGGTGGATTTATCAAGAGTGCGTGCGGCGGAACTGGGACTACAAGCTCATCTCGCCGGACGACTACGCCGCCGCCCGCCGGGACGACGACCCCGGCGAGGCCGTCCGCCGGCTGTTCAAGGTGTCCAAGCAGGGCGTGATCTTCTTCGACGACCTGGACATCGCGCTCCGAGACCGGGACACGGTGAAGGAGACGGACGACCAGTCGGTGTTCCTGACGGCCCTGGACGGGGTGAGCGGGAACGAGGCGGTGGTGTACGTGTTCACGACGAACTGCGACATCAAGCTGATCGACCCGGCGTTCCGCCGGCCGGGCCGGATCGACCTGACGCTGCACTTCCCGCGGCCGGACGCGGCCCTGCGGCGGAAGCTGGTCGAGCGGTGGGACGCGGAGATTCGCGCGACCGTCGGCGTCGAGCGGATCGTGGCCGACTCCGAGGGGTTCAGTTTCGCGGAGCTGGACGAGTTGAAGAACCTGCTGATCGTGGACTACCTGGAAACGAGCGCCTGGGACTGGGACCGGGCGAAGCGGACGTACCGCGAGAACCGGGCGGAGCTGTCCGCCGGCGGCAAGTCGCGGCTCGTGGGCTTCGGCCTCGCCGCGGCGACGACGAACGGCAACGGGCACGGGGGGAAGTGAGTTAGGGGCGTTCGAGAACTCAGGCTGCCCCGGCCCGCAGCCGGAGGGCCTGCCCGCGAGTGTGGAGCGGGATCAGTTGGTTGGCGCGGAGCGTGTGTAGGCCGTAGGTCGTCCCGTTCGGATCGCAGAATTCGACCTCGAACGCCTCGCCGTTGCCGAGTACATCGACAACAGCTCCGACCTCCCCGGCCGTGAGTCCCAAGGCGGGCACGTCCGCGGTCAGGGCAACGGTGTCCAACAGTTCGATCCGGTTTGGCATGATGACCCCTCTCAGTGAACATAGCACGTTGTCAGCCGAGGGAAATCCTCCCCCGCGCGGACGATCCAAGCGGACCGGATGGTCGCCGAGCCGATTTGTGTGGTGGCTACGAAGTCGAGTTGATAACGCTGACCGAACTCGTCCGCCGCACCCGCCACCGCCTCGCCGGAAGCGGCCGCGTCCAGAAGCCAGTTCCGCAACAACACCGCGTCCGTCATCGTGATGCCCAACGCGGCCCGAAACACGGCCGCCTTGTGCTTGCCGACCGGGTGTTCGATCGACAGGCAGTATTCGGTGAGCTTGCGGGGATCGACCTCGGCCCGTTCGGGATTCGGCAGGGGCATTTCAGGATCGTAATCCCAGTATGTGAGGTACGCAAGACTCTCTATTCACGGAGCCGCTCCGGCAGCAGTATTTCACCGTCGGTGACTTTCGTGAGTGCGCTAAACCCCAACTGGCGTGCCGCTTGTTCGTACATGCGGATGAAGCCTACCGCCTCCGTCTTCAGCTTGAACGACCGGCCATCAACCTTGCGTTGGGGGACGAATATCTCAGAAACCAGAGCCAACTCGATGAACATCGATTGGAGCCAAGGGACTTCTCGCGTGTATCCCGAAGCCCATCGCGCGCCGCAGGCGTCCATGATTCGCTTGTGCGAACCCCGTCGGTCATACGAATCGACCATTTCGCAGCAGCCGAAATGCACAAATGAAATTGCCCCCGCTTTTGCCCGGCCGAGCGCCTCAATAATTGCTTCGACGGGAATGTCTGTGCGTGGGTTCGGACTCAATCCTGATTTGCCGCCGTGACTCGCGAAGTAAAGAAACGCCCCGGCATTCCTCGGGATATGAGAAACGTAATGTTCGATGTCTTCCGCGTTCCTAAACGTGCGATGGCAAAGGTCGATGTTCCGGTGGCTTGTTGCCAACGCTTGGAAGTACGGCAGCACGAGGGGGACTTCGTGCTTGCTCCACCAAAAGCCTTCGAGCACCACGATGGGAGCTTTACTCATGCGTCACAGCGGTTGGAGAAGGTAAGCAGTCGGCCACGCTCGCGTGGAGGCAATCCAACGGTCACGTTGATGAAATGGTTCAATAAGTAACGGCCTGGGGGAGTAGCCGCAAGAAAAAACCTGACGGGCCGAGGAAGGGCGTCGTTGATCAAATCACGTACTGCAACCCCTGCCCCGCCTGGGACAGCGCGGCGAGGGTCGTCTTCTCCAGAATGTCCCGGCGGCTCCGCAGGATCGTCCGCCACACGTCCCGCAACGCCAGCGCCATCGGCGACGCCGTGCCGTCCGTGCGGGTCGTCGGGCGGTTGCCGTTCGCGCCCGGCTCGGACCGGTCGATCACGTCCATGATGTCCGCCAGCGTGACCTCCTCCGGCGACCGGCCGAGGTGGTAGCCGCCGGCCGCCCCGCGGGTGCTCGACACCAGGCCCGCCCCCTTCAGTTGCAACAAGATTTGCACGAGGAACCGCTGCGGGATGCCGTGCGCGTCGGTGATGTCCACCAGCCGCACGGGCCGCGGGTCGCCGTGGCGGATCGCCAGTTCGAGCATGGCGAGACAGGCGTACTCGGCCTTCGCGGAAAACAGCATTAGATGCCCGCCCCGTCTTTGACTTCGATCACGTGTAACCCGCACTCCTTCTTCACCTTGCCCGCCCACCGGCCGGCCCGGTCGTCCTCGCCCGGCCGGACCGCCCGCGTACACGGCCAGCAGCCGATGCTCGGGTAGTCCTGGTCGTGCAGCGGGTTGTACGGCACGTCGTGCTTGTGAATGAACCCCCACACCTCGCGCTTCGTCCAGGTGAGCAACGGGTTCACTTTCACCACGTTGAACTTCGCGTCCCACTGGACGACGGCCGCGTTCGCCGCGCGGTTCTCGGTCTGGTCCTTGCGGATGGCCGAAATCCACGCGAGCGGGTCGTACTTCGCCATCGCGTTCCGCAGCGGTAGCACCTTGCGGTCGAAGCAGCACTGGTCCGGCCGGTGCGTGTACAGCGGCCCGCCGTGCTCGGCCTCGTACTCGGCGACCGTCGTGGTCGGGCGAACGTACACCACCTCGATGCCGTAGCGGACCTTGATCCGCTCGCGGAGGTCGAGCGTTTCCTGGAACTGGTAGCCGGTGTCGAGGTTGATGACGGTGACGGCTGGCTCGATCTCGGCGAGCATGTGCAGGATGCAGCAGCCTTCCGCGCCGAACGCCGTCGCCATGAGCAGCCGCGGGTGGAACTGCTTCACCGCCCACCGCAGCACGTCCTGCGGCGGCGCGGCGGCCAGCTCCCGCGCGGCCGCGGCGATGGCTTCATCCGACATACGGGCGACGGTCATGGGAGACGCCTCTGATCCTGCGGAGTATCTTTATCGAAATTCTAAGGTTTGAGTCAAGGTCTCGATGAGAAATCGGTGTTGGAAGTCCGAGTTCCTGCCCGATTCGCCCGGTCGGAACATGATTCCAGACGCGGCTGATAATCATAAAATGTTTTCCGATATGATTTTATGTTGTTGTCAAAAATGATTCCGGACTTTTGAAATGATTCCAGCGGAGGGTGGGGGTGTCGGGTGTGGAATCATTTTCGACTATCATGGCAAGACCATACCATCGCCGGAACGCGACCATGAAAGCGGAAGTCATTTCCATCGGCAGCGAGATCACGAGTGGGCAAAACCTCGACACGAACGGCCAGTGGCTCAGTCGGCGGCTCGCGGAGTTGGGCGTGCCGGTCGGGTTTCACACGACCGTCGCCGACGACCTCGCGGACAACATCGCCGTCTTCCGCACCGCCCTCGGCCGTGCCGACGTGGTCCTCGCGACGGGCGGGCTGGGGCCAACGCAAGACGACCTGACGCGGGAAGCGATCGCCGCCGTCGCCGGGGTCGAGTTGGTCGAGGACGCCGCGTCGCTGGACCACATCCGCGGGCTGTTCGCGAAGCGCAATCGCGAGATGCCGGAGCGGAACCGGGTGCAGGCGTTGTTCCCGCGCGGGGCGGAGTCGATCTTCAACCCGTCGGGCACCGCCCCCGGCGTGTGGATGCGGTTCGGGGCGAAGGTCGTCGCCGCGATGCCCGGCGTGCCGAGCGAGATGTTCCGCATGTTCGACGAGCAGGTCCGGCCGCGGCTGCTGGCCGCCGGCATCGGCGGCGGCGGCGTGTTCGTGCAGCGGAAGATCAACACGTTCGGGACCGGCGAGTCGGCCATCGAGGAGAAACTGCTCGATCTGACGCGGCGGGACCACGTTCCGGAAGTCGGCATCACCGTCAGCGACGCCGTCATCTCGCTCCGCATCCTCGCGCGGGCCGCGACCGAGGCCGACGTGAAGTTGCTCGTCGCGCCGGTCGAGCAAACGATCCGCGCGCGGCTCGGCGACTACGTCTTCGGCGTCGAGGACGAGGAACTTCACGACGTCGTCGTCCGCCGGCTGATGGAGCGTCAACAGACGGTGGCGACGGCCGAGAGCGTGACCGGCGGGCTGGTGGCGCACAGTCTGTCGAAGGTCCCCGGCGTGAGTTCCCACTTGATGGGCGGCGTGGTGGCGTACACGAACGACGTGAAGACGCGCGAACTCGGCGTGCCCGTGGAGATGATCGAAAAGTACACGGCGGTGAGTACGCACGTCGCGAAGGCGATGGCCGAGGGCGTGCGAACGAAGTTCGGCACGGCCTACGGCGTCGCGACGACCGGCTACGCCGGGCCGCAGGCCGCGGCCGACGGCACGCCGGCCGGCACGGTGTACGTGGCCGTCGCGTCCGCGAACGGCACGCGGGTCCAGCCCTTCACCTGGGGCGGCACGCGGACGGAAATCCAGAGCCGCACGGCGAAGCTGGCGCTGAACCTGCTCAGGTTAGAAATGCTTTCGTAGGGTGGGTCGAGTCTTCGAGGCCCACCGTGTTGGACGACATCCGCGCCGGTGGGCCTCGAAGACTCGGCACCACCCTACAAATCACACCCCCAACTTCGCCTTCGCGTCTTCCAGGATGGCCTTCGTCGCCGTCGCGCCGACGCGGGTGACGCCGACCTCGCGGACCTGGATCAGCGTGTCGTAGGTCCGCACGCCGCCGGCCGCCTTCACCTGCACGAACGCCGGGCTGTGCTGCCGCATCAGCTTCAGGTCCGGGATCGTCGCCCCGGTCTCGGCGTACCCGGTCGAGGTCTTCACCCAGTCGGCCCGCACCTCGCCGCAAATCTTGCACAGCTCGATCTTGTGTTCGTCCTTCAGGAGCGCGTTCTCGAAGATGACCTTCACCTTCGCGTTGGCCGCGTGCGCCACGTCCACGACGGCGGCGATGTCGTGGGCGACGTAGTTCCACTCGCCGGAAAGAACCTTGCCGATGTTGACGACCATGTCGAGTTCCGTCGCGCCGTCCGCCAGCGCGATTTCCGATTCGGCGACCTTGATCTTTGTGACGTGTCCGCCGTGTGGGAAGCCGATGGTCGTGCTGGCCTCCACCGTGCTACCGGCGAGCAGCTTCGCGGCGAGCCGCACGGCGTAGGGCTTGATGCACACCGACGCGACGTTCAACTCGCGGGCGAGGAGGATGCCGCGCTCCAGGTCTGCGTCCGTCAGTTGCGGCTGGAGCAGCGAGTGGTCGAACATCTTGGCCAGGTCGGCGAGCGTCGGCATGAGAAACCCTCGTGTGGTGGAGGGGAGTCTATTGACGCAAAAAGCCCCGGCACGATCGTGCCGGGGCTTTCGGGTTTAAGGATCGCGTTACGCCGCTTCCGCCTTCGGAACCTCGAACAGCCACCCGGCCGGCCGCGGCATCCGGTTCGGACCGATGGGGCCGTCCGCCCGCCCTTCCCACTCGTGCGCCCGCAGGCTCGCGAGGATCCGCTCGGCGACGGCCAGCGCCTCCCGGCCGTCCTCGCCGGTGACGCGGGGCGTCCGCCCGGTCCGCACGCAATCGATGAAGTGCCGCAGCTCGCTCGTGAGCTGATCGCCCTTGCGGTCGCCGTCCACGTACCGCACCTGCAAGTGCCGGCCGAAGACCTCGTCCTTCAGCCGGGCGCGGGCCGCCGCGTCGAGCCGGTCGGCGCGGAGGCCGTATTGCCGCACCTCCGGGCTTTGTTGAACGAGGACCAACTTCCGCGTGACGAAGTCGATGCCGGCGTACCCTTCCGGTGCCCAGATGCGGAGCCGGCGCTTCGGCCGCTGCGTGATCCGGCTGGCGGTGACGTGCGCGATGCACCCGCTCTCGAACACGAGCCGGGCGTTCACCATGTCCTCGTGGCCGCCGAACGCCGTCGCGCCGACCGCCTCCACGGACTTCACGGCCGTGCCGTCGAGCGCGAGCAAGAGGTCGATGTCGTGGATCATCAGGTCGAGGACCGCGCCGATGTCGATGCTGCGGCCGGTGAACGGCCCGTGCCGTTCCGCCTCCACGAACTTCGGCCGGATCGGGCGGCGGACCAACTCCTCGAAGGCCGGGTTGAACCGCTCGATGTGCCCGACCTGCAGCGGCACGCCGGCCTTCGCCGCGAGCGCGATCAGTTCGTCGGCCTCCGCCAGCGTCGGGCAGATCGGCTTCTCGACAAGAACCGGGACGCCGGCCTTAAGGAACGCCGACGCGACCGGGTGGTGGTGGATCGTCGGCGTGACGATGGAGACGGCATCGACGGCGTTCAGCAGCGGCTCGAACGCCGTGTACGGCCGCGTCTTGAGCCGGTCGGCGACGAGTTTCGCCTGGTCGATGCTGGAATCGACGACGCCGACGAGGTCGATGTCCGGCATGCCGGCGAGGATGCGGGCGTGGTGCTGCCCGAGGTGTCCGACGCCGATCACGGCCATTCGCAAGCGAGTCATGTTGCCTTGCCTTCCTTGGCTCAGTCCGCGGGCACGTCCGTGTGCCGGTTGATCCCCTGGGACCGCGGCGTCCCGCCCGCCACGGCCCCAGCCACTTAAGACAGGTCGCCGATACCGGGAAGGTTGGCGGGCGGGACGCCCGCGGTCCCAGGGATTGCCTCCCAAAATTATCACACCGCGTCACGCGGCCATGCGGCGGGGGGGAAACGCCCGGACGGCCGGGGCCGTCGCGTTCGCCTCCGGGGCGACCACCCGTCGCGCCAGGTCCACGTTCAGCGCGTGGCCGGACCGGTAGGCGACGACGTGCCCGGCCAGGTCGCAGCCGGTTAGCGACAGGTCGCCGACGAGGTCGAGAATCTTGTGCCGGGCCGGCTCGTCCGCGAACCGCAGCTCGTTGCCGATCAGCCCGCGGGGGCCGAACACGAGCAGGTCTTCCACCTTCACGTGCCGGCCGACGCCCTGGGCGCGGAGGGCCGTCGCCTCTTCTTCGAGCACGAACGTCCGGCAGCCGGCGAGGTCGCGCGCGAACGTCTCCGGCGTCACGTCCACGGTGGCGACCTGCCGCGGGATCGGCGACCGCGGGCCGTAGTCGAGGATGTAGCTGATCCGCAACGTGGCGTCCGTCGCCGGGTGCAGGGCGACGCACGCGCCGTCGCGGGCCACGATTACCGGCGACCGCACGGTGAAGACCGGCTTGCGGGTGTCTTGCGGAACGATCCCGGCGTCGCGGATCGCGCGGACGAACCCGGCCGCGGACCCGTCGAGGCCCGGCGGTTCGGGGCCGGTGAGTTCGATGGTGCAGTTGTCGATGCGAAGGCCGGCGAGCGCCGCGAGGACGTGTTCGACGAGGGTGACGCCGTCCTGGGTTGTCCCGATGGTCGTGCGGCGGCGGGTGTCGGTGACGGCGGCGGCGCGGGCCGGCGTGCGGGGCGAGCCGGGCCGGTCCCCGCGGACGAACACGACGCCGGCGTCCGCCGGGGCCGGCCGCAGCCGGGCGCGGACCGGGCAGCCGGTGATGAACCCGGTCCCGGTCACATCGACGGCGCGGGCGAGCGTCCGTTGGAATCGGTACGCGATCGGTCGCACGGGGCGGGTTCCTGAGCGGGCGAGGGAGCGCCCGCCGGAGGCCGGCGGGCGCGAGCGGGGCACTACTTCATCGGGGCCGCGGGCGGGGCCGCCGCCGGGGCCGTGCCGCCGGCCGGCGTCGCCGCCGGGGCCGGGATCGGGCCGGGGGCCGCGAAGTTCTGGTTCAGCGTCAGCACCACGACCTTCGTGATGTCGATGCTCGGCGACACGTAGAACGGCATCGCCGCCGGCGGCCGCAGCTTCAGGTCGTAGTACAGCGGCGACTTCATTTCCTCTTCCGTCAACGCGTCCGGGTAGGCCATCACGAGCTGGAACCCGTTGACCTCGGCGACCCGCTCCACGACGGTGCGGATTTGCGTGAACAGCTCCTGCAGGTGCTTGGCCGACTTGTCGTCGATCTCCTTGCGGATGCCCTTCTCCAGGTCCTCGAACTGCCGCTGCATCGCGACCATCTCGCCTTCGAGCTGTTGCTTCTTGGTCGGCGCGGTCTCGGCCCGGATGGCTGCTTCCTTCTCCAGAATCTGGTTGCGGAGCTTGGCCAGTTCCGCCCCCTTCTTCTGCCGCTCCTCGTTCATGGTGGCGGCGAAATACTGCCACCGCTGGAAGTCCTTCATGACGCGGGCGACGTTGAACACGGCCACGGTCCCGCGGGTGGCCGGGGCGGCGGTCGTCGCCGGCGGCGTGCCCGCCGGGGCCTGGGCCTTCAGCCCGGTGGCCGCGTACCCGGCGACGGCCAGCGCGGCCACCGCCATCAAGTAGACAGAAATCCGCTTCACGATTGGCCTCCTCTGCCCGTGCCCCCGCCGCGGTCGGAGAGTCCGTTCCCCGTACCCCCACCCGCGCGGTGGTGGTTCGCCTCAGTGTTCCGTTCCAAGATGAACCGTCAGGGTCGGGCGGTTCTAACCGAAGGGTCGCGGGGCGTCAACACGAATACGCGCCGGCGAAGGCTAGCCGGGGCAAGCTGGGAAACGTGCGGGCCGGTCACCGAAGCTCGTTCAGTAGCGCGTCGAACCGCGGCAGGCACACGTCCAGGGCGTACTTCTCCAGGACCAACTCCCGCGCCGCCCGGCCGAGCGGCTTGTGCCCGGCCGGGTCGTCGAGCACGTCGTTCGCCGCCGCCGCGAACGCCTCCGGCGAGAAGAAGTCGGCGAGTAGGCCGGTCTTCCCGTGGGAAATGACCTCCCGCACCGGCGGCGTGTCCGACCCGAGGACGACGGCCTCGCACGCCATCGCGTTCAGCATCGACCACGACAGCACGAACGGCACGGTGAGGTAGACGTGCAGGTCCGTCACGGCCAGCAGGTTCGCGAGCGCCGGTTCCGGCAACAGGCCGGTGAACGCGAACCGCGACAGGTCGTAGTCGCCCTGGGACAGCACCCAGTCCTTGAACGACTTGCCGCCGGTGAACTTCTCGTCCCCGCCGTAGCAGACGCGGTCCTGCCCGACGACGACGAACAGCACGTCCTTGCGGCGGTCGCACAGCAACTTCGCGGCGCGCATGAAAATGTCGAACCCCCGCATCGACTCCATGCCCCGCGACACGTAGGTGACGATCTTCGTCCCCGGCGGGATCGGCCGGCCGCCCACCTCCCGCGGCCCGGCGGCCGGCTTCCACAGGGTGGTGTCGATGCCGTCGAACACGACGCGGACCTTCGGTTGGTACTCCGCGGGCAGGCGGCCCCGCTGCCACTCGGTCGGGCTGTACCCGAGGTCGCAGGCGTCGAGGTCGAGCAGGATCATGGCGTTCCGGGCGCGGGCGCGGAGCTTGTCGATCTCCCGCGACGGGAAGTCCGGGCGGAAGTCCATGTCCGCGCCGACGGTCCGGTAGAAGTACTCGAAGAAGTTGACGACCCTGACCGCCGGGTAGAGTTCGCGGAGGAACAGCGTGGACCCGAACCCGGAGTGGCCGACGACCACGTCCGGCCGCACGTCCGGCCGGGCGGCGAGCGCCTCGTAGACGGCGTGCGTCTGCCAGATCGCGTTCTCGAACGTGCGGGAGCAGTGGTGCGTCCGCTCGGTCGCGCCGCCCGTCGGGTGGTACGGGATGCACGTCACGCCGGGGATCGCGCCGGGCCGGGCGGTGGCGAACGAGCACGCCCACCCCGGCCGGGCCGCGAGCCGGGACGCGAACGGGCCGAACTGCGCCGGAAAGTTCTGATGGACGAAGAGGACGTGCATGGGTCTGTTGTAGGCCGGGTCGGGGCATTGCGCCGACCCGCCGGGGGCGGCGGACGCCGACGTTACCTTAACGGCCGGGCCGGGCCGCGGTATGACAACTTCATGACCGCCGACGCGCCGCGACCCGCCGATTCGCTCTGGAGCGTGCCGAACCTGCTCTCGCTGTCGCGGGTCCCGCTCGGCGTCGCGATCTTCGTCTGCATCAACTACAAGCTGTGGCCGGCGGCGCTCGGGCTGTTCGTCGTCGCGACGATCACCGACTGGCTGGACGGCTGGTGGGCGCGGCGGTTCAACCTCGTCTCCCCCATCGGCCGCAGCCTCGACCCGCTGACGGACAAGTTCTTGATCTGCGGGGTTTTCATTTACCTCCAGTCGGCCGAGGTCGGCGTCCTCCCGTGGATGGTGACGGCGATCGTCGGCCGGGAAATCCTCATCACCGGCGTCCGCGGCATCGTCGAGGCGGCGGGGAAGAAGTTCGGGGCCGACTGGTTCGGGAAGCTGAAGACGGCGCTCCAGTGTGCCGTCATCATCGGCGTGCTGTTCCTGCAATGGGTCGGGGCGGCCGAGTACCCGGCCCTGGAAAGTGTGTACCTGGTTCTCTTGTACGCGATGCTGTTCGCGACGGTCGGCAGCGGCGTGCAGTACCTGGTGAAGGCGGCGCGGCTGATGCGCTAACGGAGGCGACCGATGGCCGGCGTTCACGGCGAACACATGTACGGGTACGTGGACCGCGTGCCGGGGTTGTGCTCCGTCGCGACGCAGTTCTTCCACATCAACTTCGTGCCGCTGTTCCCGCTCGGCACGTACATCGTCCTCGAAGGGGCGAGCCCGCAACAGGGGCCGCAGGGGAAGCGGATCCCGATGAACGCGAAGTCCGTGCTCGTCGGGTACTTCCGCGGGTGGGTCGGCCTCGCCGCGGTCGGGCTGTTCGCGTACTGCGCCATCCAGGCCGGCACGATCCTGCTCGACGGCCAGCCGGACGGCCTGGTCCGCGGCCTCGTCATCGCCGGGCTGCTGGCCGCGTACTGTTGCGTCTGGTGGGCGATGCTCGCGACGCACAGGTCGTGGCTGGCCGCGTGGGGCGTCGTCCTCGCGGCGACCGGCGGGTACTTCTGGTGGGACCACGCGAACCCGCCGCCGCCGAAGCCGGCGAACCCGTTCAAGGCCGTGATGCCGAAGCTGCTGAAGGAGCGGGAGGAGCTGCCGACGTTCCTCGCGTGGGCGCACGGCTGCCTGTTCGCGCTGTGCGCGATGCGGACGTTCGACACGGCCGGGCGGCTGCGGGCCTACGACCTCGGCGAGATGCTCGGGCTGACCGAGGAACAGATCGACGAGATCCGGGAAAGTCAGTCGCCGCAACCCGACGGGCAACCGAAGGCCGACGAGTATTCATCGTGAACGACCGGCAACTCACCACCGGCCCCGGCGGCCGCGTCCTGACGAACGCCGGCGTCTGGTCGCCGGACGGCAAGTGGATCGTGTACGACACCCGGTCGGACGCGGCCGGGGACAGGTTCGACGGCACGCGGATCGAGATGGTGAACGTCGAGACCCGCGAGGTCCGCGTGCTGTACGAGTCGAAGCGCGGCGCGCACTGCGGCGTCGTGACGTGGCACCCGAAGGACCCGCGGGTCGTGTTCATCCTCGGCCCGGAGGCCCCGACCGCCGACTGGACCTACGGCCCGTCCCGGCGGCAGGGGGTGATCGTCGAGGCGGGGACGCCGGGCGCGGCGGTGAACCTGGACGCCCGCGACCTCGTGCCGCCGTTCACGCCGGGGGCGCTCCGCGGCGGGTCGCACGTTCACGTCCACAGCCCGGACGGGCAGTGGGTCAGCTTCACCTACGAGGACCAGTACCTGACGAAGTTCGCCGACGAAACGGCCGACCGCGAGGTGAACCTCCGCAACGTCGGCGTGTGCGTCCCGGCCGGCGTGGTGAAGGTGAACCGCGGCCACCCGCGCAACCACGACGGCACGTACTTCACCGTGCTCGTCACACGGACGACGGCGAACCCGAAGCCGGGGTCGGACGACATCAAGAAGGCGTTCGAGGAAGGTTGGGTCGGCGCGAACGGGTACGCCCGCGCCGACGGCACGCGGCAGCGGCGGGCGCTGGCATTTCAGGGGCACGTCGTCACCGAGAAGGGGGAGACGATTTCTGAAGTGTTCCTCGCGGACCTGCCGGACGACGTTCGCGTTGCCGGCGACGGGCCGCTGCAAGGCACGGAGACGCGGCGGCCCTACCCGCCGAAGGGGACGACGCAGCGGCGGCTGACGTTCACGGCGAAGCGGAAAGAGCCTGGAATTCAAGGCCCACGGCACTGGTTGCGGTCGTCGCCGGACGGGTCGCGGATCGCGTTCCTGATGAAGGACGACGCCGGCGTGCCGCAGTTGTGGACCGTCTCGCCGGTCGGCGGGGTGCCGACGCAGCTGACCCGCACGCCGGCCGGCGTCGGGTCGGCGTTCACCTGGAGTCGGGACGGCAAGCGGATCGCGTTCGCGTCGGCGGACCGGGTCGCCGTCGCGGACGCGGCGACGGGGGAGGTACGGTTCGCGACTGACGCCGGGCTGTCACCGATCCGCCCGGAGGCGTGCGTGTTCTCGCCGGACGGCTCCCGCATCGCGTTCGTACGGCGGGTGAGCGACGCGAACCAGATTTGCGTCGTGGACGTTGCACCTTGACTTCCGAAGTCCGGTTTCGACTTCGGAAGTCGGGGCGGAAGGGGGCGGTTGCCGATCTCACGACGGCCTCTGCTTCGCTCGACTTCCGAAGTCGAAGCCGGACTTCGGAAGTCGGGGCACTCACTTCGACAAATCGAACGTCAGGTCGCGGCCGCCCCAGAGCATCGGGATGTGAAGCTTCCGCGGCCCGGTCACGCGGTCCTTCGCCAAGTACACCACCAACTGGTGGTCCTCCATCCACTCGATGCTGTTGCTGCGGATCGGCAGCGTCGCGACCCGCTCGTACTTCTCCGGGTGCGCCGCCAGCACGCGCCGCAGCTGCGCCTGGGCCGGGAGCGTGTACTTCACCGGCGGGTCTTCCACGACGATCGCGTCCGGGGCGAGGGCGTCGAGCACCTTCAGAATCTCCCGCCCCGTCGCCGCCCACTCGACGTAGGCCGCGGCGGGGTCGCTCTTCACGGCGTACAGGAGCTTGTCGCCCCGGGCGACCCAGAGCCGCCGGTCGGCGTCGGCCTGCCGCACCGAGTAGATGAACGTGCCGTCGAACAGGCCGTCGAACAGCACGACGCCGGGGCCGTCGATACGGGCCAGGACCGCCCGCGCCGCGTCCTCGTACCCACGGACCCACTTTACGGGCTGCCGCAGCGTCCAGCACGCGGCGTTGCCGACGACGAGAACGATCGCGAGAACCTTCAGCCAACGGCGCTGCGGCCGCAGGGCGAAGTCGGCGGCGAACACGCACCACGCGGGCAGCCAGTAGATCGTGTGCCGCGTCTCCTGCTCCGCGAACGGCACGAAGAACCCGTAGACCACGGCGACGAGCGCCCAGTACGGCCGCGACCGCTCGCGCGCCTCCGGCCGGAACGACGCGATCAGCCCGAGCACGGCGAACACCATCACCATGAAGCTCAACTGAAACCGCAGCCGGACGAAGTAGTAGATGACGCGGTCGATGCCGGTCCGCACGACTTCGGGGTTCGTGCCGGTCGTCGCGCCGAGGGCGTGCTGCTGGCCGACGGTCTGGTACGCCAGCCAGTAGAACGGGGCCAGCGCGAGCAGGACCGCGGCCACCGCAATCAGCACGTCGCGGCGGAGGACGACTTTGGTTTGCCGAACGAGTACGAGCCAAACGAGGAACAGCGGCGCGAAGAACACGGCGTCGTACCGGTGCAACCCGCCGGCGACGGTCCACACCGCGAACAGGAGCAGGTCGCGGCGGCGGCTTTCGCGCAGGTACGCGTCGAAGTGGACCATCGCCCCGAGGAGGCACGCGAGCGTCGGCACTTCCAGCATCACCGCCCGCGTGTTGATGAACACCTCCCGCGACAGGATTAGCAGCACGCACGCGAGGAGCGCGACGCCCGGCGCGTGGGTCCGCCGCACGAGCCGGTGGAAGTACAAAACGGCGACGACGAGGTACGCGAGCAGGACGCCGCGGGCGGTGGCGTGCGACGGGCCGAACGCGAGCATGGCCCCGCCCTCGACGGCGTAGAAGCCGGGCGGCCAGACCATGAGGCCGAGGCACGGGTACTGGGCGTAGAACCGCTCGGCGTAGGCCCGCGGGGCGAGGAACCCGCGGTCGCGGACGGCGTCGTGGACGAAGATGCCGGTCATGACGTGGCGGGTCTCGTCGCCGCTGAAGAACGGCTCCGTCGGCTCGTGCCAGACGAGGTGCAGCCCGACGGCCGCGACCAACACGGCTGCGAGGGCGAGGGTGGACTTCGGCATCGAGTTACATTACGCGGCTAACGATGCACTTCAGGTAGCCGCTCTCCCGGCAGGCGACGTTGACCGGGTGGTCGGCCGACGGGCCGCGGCGCTCCAGGATTTGCGTGTCCCGCTTCGCGTCCGTCGCGACCTGGGCGAGGATGTCTTCCAGGTCCGTCATCGCGATGAGGCCGGTGCAGCAGCAGGACACCAGCACGCCGTCCGGGGCGAGCAGCTTCATCGCGAGCTGGTGCAGCCGCCGGTACCCCTTCAGCGCCTCCGGCACGGCCGCCCGGTTGCGGGCGAACTTCGGCGGGTCGAGGACCACCACGTCGTACTGCCGCTTCTCCTCGGCGAGCGTCCCCAGGTGCTTGAACACGTCCGCCTTCGTCGCGGTCAGGGTGACGCCGTTGAGTTCCGCGTTCCGCCGGGCCAGCGCCAGGGCCGCCTCGGAAGCGTCCAGGCAGTCCACGCTCGCCGCCCCAACCTTCGCCGCGTAAACGCCGAACCCGCCGGAGTAGCTGAACGCGTCGAGTACCCGCTTGCCGGCGCACAGCCTCGCCACGGCCGCGCGGTTGTCCCGCTGGTCGAGGTAATAGCCGGTCTTCTGCCCTTCCGCGAGGTTCACCGCGAACTTCAGCCCGTTCTCCTCGATGACGTGTTCGCTCGGCGGGACCTCGCCCCACAGGGGTTCGTCGCGAAGCTCGGCTCCTTCCAGCTTGCCGATGCCCTTCTCGGTGCGGAGGTAGATGCCGCGCGGTTGCAGGAGTTCGCGCAGGATGTCGGCGATCATCTCGCGGCGTTTCGCCAGACCGAGGGCCGTGAACTGCGCCGTCAGGAACTCGCCGTACCGGTCCACGACGAGGCCGGACAGCCGGTCGCTCTCGCTGAAGCAGACGCGGTACGCGGCCGCCGGGCCGTGGTTCAGCTTCAGCACGTCGTGCCGCAGCTTCACCGCCTCGGCCAGCCGGTCGCGGAAGAAGTCGCGGTCGAGCGGCTTCGCCTCGTCCCACGAGTAGAGGCGGACGAGAATCTTCGAGTTGCTGTTGAACAGCCCGCGGGCGACGAAGTTCCCGGCCGACGACCGGAGGATGACTTCGTCGCCGTCGGCCGGCGTGCCGTCCACGGACGCGACGGCCCCGGCGAACACCCACGGGTGGCGGGCGAAGAACGGCTGGGCGCGCTTCGGCTTCAGGATGACGGATGCGGTGGTCATGCGGTCGGATTCTTTCGGTCATATAGCCGCCGGCGTTGCGGCGGGGTTGGGGCGTCGCAAACCCCCGCCGGCAAGCCGGCGGCTATATAGGGCGGGCGGTCAGACCCCTTGCAGGACGCCGCGGAAGTACGTCAGCCCGCGGTCGATGGGGTTGGCTTCCGCACGGGCGGCGAGCAGCGCCCGGACGCGGAGGAGCAGTTCGGTCTTGTTAATCGGCTTCGTGATGAAGTCGTCCGTGCCCACGTCCACGGCCCGCTCCACGTCGGTCGGCTGGTCGAGGGCCGTGACCATGATGACGCCGACGCCGCGGGTCGCGTCGTCGGCCCGCAGCCGCTTGCACACCTCGAACCCGCTGAGCTTCGGCATCATCACGTCGAGCAGCACCACGTCGGCGAGCCACTCCTTGGCGACGTGCAGCGTCTCCTCGCCGTTGGTGGCGATCCGCGTGTCGAGGCCGCTGCCGTCGAGGTGGGCTTCGAGCAGTTCCGCGTTCGGCTGGTTGTCGTCGGCGATCAAGACACGCGGCATGGCGGCCCCCGCAAAACGCCAAAGCCCACCCGTAACCACGGGTGGGCTTGCGGCTGTTGTCATTGTACGAACTAACTCAGTTGCTGAACTCCGGCCGCCGCTTGCAGAGCTGCGACTGGAGGCGGGACACGATGCTGCTGTGCATCTGGCTCACCCGGCTCTCGCTCAGGTTCAGCGTCGCCCCGATCTCCTTCATCGTCATCTCCTCGTAGTAGTAAAGGATGACGATCAGCCGCTCGTTGCGGTTCAGGCCGCGGGTCACCAGCCGCATCAGGTCGCGGTTCTGAAGGCGGTGCGTCGGGTCTTCCGCCTTCTTGTCTTCGAGGATGTCGATCTCGCGAACGTCCTTGTAGCTGTCCGTCTCGTACCACTTCTTGTTCAGGCTCACCAGGCTCACGGCCGTCGCCTCGGCGACGTACTTCTCCACCTCTTCGAGGGGGATTTGGAGCCGCGTGGCCAGCTCCTCGGCCGTCGGCTTGCGGCCGAGGGCGGTTTCGAGTTCCTTGTTCGCCGCGTCGTACTTGCTCTGCTTGGACCGGACCAGCCGCGGGACCCAGTCCATCGTGCGAAGTTCGTCCAGCATCGCGCCGCGGATGCGGGGGACGCAGTACGTCTCGAACTTCACCCCGCGGGTCAGGTCGAAGGCTTCGATCGCGTCGAGCAGGCCGAAGATGCCGGCGCTGATGAGGTCGTCGAGTTCCACGCCGTCCGGCAGGCGGGCCCAAATCCGCTCGCCGTTGTACTTCACCAACGGCATGTAGTTCTCGACGAGCCGGTTCCGCAGGGCGAGCGTCGGGTTGGCCCGATACTCCTGCCAGACCTGCGGGATGTCGGCCTCGATCCGGGTGCTGACCATCGAAATCCTCCCTGATGTCCGGCAAGTTGCAGGACCACGCCGCCTTCGCACCGCCCCGCGAGCACCAACCCGACCATCCAAGCTCGCTTCGGCGGTCCCCCGGAAGGCCGTCCGGGCCTCCGCCGCCCGGCCGCCGACCGCGGGCCGCCGCCGCCCGACTCCCCAATCGGTCGGCGGCGTCCCATCGTTCGGGACCGGGCAAGCGGGCGTGACCCCGGATGCGTGAATCCGCGCGTACTTACCAACTCCCCCGCGACGCCGGACGGGATAGACCGGCGTCTCCATCGCGTTTATCGGACGGGGTTATCCAGTCCTTGATGTAAACCGTTCAAACTCCCCATCCGGTCGGAACGACTGTGTCGCCTGGGACGGCCCGTGGTGCGGGATTGTGCCCCCACAATCCCGCACCGAACGCGCCCCCGACACGGCCCGTACCACCGGCCCGGAGCGGCGGCTTTCCCCTCCGTCGCGGCCCGGTTCGGTGATCGGACACCTTGTCGCCCGAGTGAGGCGATGCACATAACGACCGCCGCGGGCGGTGTCGAGACATTTCTGAGGGAGGAATCGGGTTTCGTGACGGGAATCTGCCTTCCCCGGACGTGCGGCCTTGCTATCTTCCCCACCCTCCACGGGCTAGGATGGTGGGACGCACGGGGGTGACGGGAATGATCTCGACGCGGGAACTTACCGAACTGCCGGGCGTCGATGCGTTGCGGCGGCTCATGAAGTCACTGGCGATGCTCGACGCCATCCTGTGCCCCGAGTGGGACGGCCGGTATTACTCGTTCAACAAGAAGTGGGCGCGGGGCGAACAGATGGGGTCGATGCGGGACGGCTGCGGCAACGACTACTTCGCCCTGTTCAACAAGCACGGCTGTTACTTGAAGGGGTTCCACCACGAGGCGGCGATGTCGCCCTACGCGAAAGGCCGGAAGGGCCAACTGTGGCCCGGGTTGTTGACCGTCGTGCCGGCCGAATTCGCCGGCGGTGTCGCGGAACCCGCGTTCAACACCGAAGACACCACGTTCTGTATCTGGCGAACGTATCACGACCGGGCGTGGCAGCGGGGCGAGATCGCCTTCCCGAAGGGCCGCGACCCGGACGGGTCGGCCGAATTATTGGGCATCCTCGACGGCCGGCCCGAAACGTACCACGCGTGGGCCGTTGATCATTTTGAGGCCCCGGACTTGACCGTAGAACACGTCCGGCACGTATACGGCCACAAGAAGTTAACGCGGAAACTCGTGGACGCGATGCGGTACGATATCCGCACGGCCGACGAGGACGACCCGCCGCTGACCCTCGCGGACCTGGCCGACGACATGCGCGAGATCGGCTACCCCGACGCCGGGTGAGGCCCGCCCGAATCGGACGAAAGGAAGGACCGGATGTCTCGACTTCAACCCCTCGCCGTCGCGGCCCTGCTCGGAGCGGCTGTCATGCTCTTCATCTGGAAGCCGTGGGAGGACGGGCAGGCCGACGAGAAGAGGCACGAGCCAACCGCGTTCGACCCGGACAAGCCGGCCCGGAAGGACAAGTTCGGCGAGACCCGCGGCCAGGCCGCCGACCTGAAGGATATCGCGTTCGACGGCGACCGCGCCATGACGTACCTGAAGCAACTCTGCGACATCGGCCCCCGCGTTAGTGGGACTGACGGCATGGCGAAGCAGCAGGAGTTACTCACGAAGCACTTCGAGGCCCACGGCGGGACCGTCGCCCGCCAGGAGTTCGAGGCCAAGCAGTACAGCCGCCGGGACAAGGTGAAGATGACCAACCTCATCGTCTCGTGGTTCCCGGACCGCACACGGCGGGTCATCCTCTGCGCCCACTACGACACCCGGCCGATGGCGCACGAAGAACAGAACCGCAACGACTGGCGGAAGCCGTTCGTCAGCGCCAACGACGGGACGAGCGGCGTGGCCATGTTCATGGAACTGGCGCACGTCATGAAGGACTTCCCCACCGGCGTCGGCGTCGATTTCGTCCTGTTCGACGGCGAGGAATACATCTTCGAGCCGACCGGCCCCGGCGGCATCGGCGGGGACCGCTTCTTCTTCGGCTCGGACCACTTCGCGGAGCAGTACGTCGCGAACAAGGCGAAGCTCAAGCACCGGTACGAGGCGGCCGTCCTGTTCGACCTGTTCGCCCACCCAGGCGCGAAGTTCAGCGTCGAGGGGCACTCGTGGGTCAGCGCCCAGAAGCTCGCCACACAGTTCTGGCAGACGGCGTTCGCCGTCGGGGCGAAGTCGTTCGAGAACGCCGTCGGCCCGGACATCCAGGACGACCACATCGCCCTGAACCGGGCCGGCATCCCAGCCATCGACATCATCGACTTCGACGGCTACCGGAAGCACTGGCACAAGTTGTCCGACACGCCCGATAAATGTGACGGGAAGCAGATCGCCGAGGTCGCGAAAGTAACGACGGCGTGGCTACAGCAACTGAAATAGTTGCCGGGGGCCGAAACCGGAAAACCCGACCCCGCGGTACGGTTTTCTAGTTGTTCAAGGAAGGCTTGGAGTATAAAGTCAAAATTCTCATGGACGACACCATCAGCCGAGACGAGTTCCGCCGCCTGATCGCCGCCCTCCGGGCCGGCGACCCGGAGGCCGCCCGCCGCGTGTTCGACCAGTACGGCCCGGTGATCCGGGCCGCCGTGCGGCGGAAACTGCACGCCCGGCTCCGGCCGCGGTTCGACTCGCTCGACTTCGTCCAGGACGTGTGGGCGTCCGTCCTCGCGACCCCGGCCGAGCGGTACCAGTTCGACTCGCCGACCGAACTCGTCGCGTTCCTCAGCCAGGTCGCGAACAACAAGGTGGTGGACGAGTTCCGCTACCGGTTCCAGACGCAGAAGGGGGCGATCAGCCGGGAGGAGCCGCTGCCGACGCCGTCCGACGACGACAGCAGCCGCACCGAGCCGCCGGCGGGCCTCGCGACGCCGAGCCAGCTCGCCATCGCGGACGAGGCGTGGCGGCGGCTCGTCGAGCGGATTCCGCAGAAGCACCGGGCGATCCTCGAGCAACTCCGCAACGGGTCCACCTACGAGCAAATCGCCGCCGAAACGAACACGAGCCTTAGCACGGTCAACCGGGTCGTCCGCCGCCTCAAGGACCTGTCAGGACTCTAACCCCATGGCCGCCCCCGCCCCGGACCTCGCCGGTCTGACGCAACAAGTCCAGGCGATCATCCACGACTGGCGGGACGGCGCGCCGGCCGACGCCGCGGCCGCCGTCCGGGACCTGGACGGCGTCGGCGCGTACCCGTCGCTTGTCGTCGATCTCGCCTACGAGGAGTATTGCCTGGCCGAGACGGCCGGCGCGCCGCCGAGCATCGGCGCGTTCTGCGACCGGTTCGGGTCCGTCCGCTCGAAGCTGCGGGACGTACTCGAAGGCCACCAAATCCTGACGACGCACACGAACCTGCTGCCGGCCGCCGAGTGGCCGGCAGTAGGCGAGGCGTGGCAGGACCTGCGGGTGGTCCGCGAACTCGGCCGCGGGGCGTTCGCGCGGGTCTACCTGGCGCTCGACCCGGCGATCAACCGGCGGATCGTGTTGAAGCTGTCCCAGCGGCCGACCCGCGAGGGGCACAGCCTCGGGTCGGTGAAGCACCCGCACGTCGTGGACGTACTCTGGTCCCGGCAACTCGGCGGCTTCTCGGCCGTCGGGATGCCTTACGAGGGGACGGCAACGCTGCGGGCGGTGATCGAAACGCTGTTCGCGGACGGCGCGAAGCCGACGACGGCCGACCCCCTGTTGAAACTGGCCGAAAAAGACGAGCCGCCGCAGGAACCGCGGCGACCATTACTCACTCACTCCCTGCCCTACACGACCGCCATCGCGATGGTGTTCGAGCGGCTGGCGGCGGCCCTCGACCACGCGCAATGGCACGGGATCGGGCACGGCGACCTGAAGCCGGCGAACATCCTCCTCGGCCCCGGCGGCCACCCGTTCCTGATCGACTTCAACCTCGCCACGGACGCGAGCGACCCGCGGTGGGTGGTCGGCGGCACGCTCCCGTACATGGCCCCGGAGCGGCTCCACCTGATGGCGAAGGAGAAGCTGCCGGCCGCGACCGACCTGCGGGCGGACGTGTACTCGTTCGGCGTCGTGCTGTTCGAGGCGCTGACCGGCCGGCTACCGTTCGCGAACCCGCCGGCCCGCCCCGCCGACGTGCCGACGGCCGCCGACGAATTGACCCGGCGGGGGACCGGGTTCGTGAAGACGCCGGCCGACCTGCCGAAGGGCCTGCGGACGCTGCTCAACGACTGCCTCGCGGCCGACCCGGCCTCGCGGCCGGCGTTCGCGGGCGTCGCCGAGCGGCTGGCCGCGTTCCACGTCCGGCCGCAGCAGCGGCGGCAGTACGTGCGGGCGGCGGTCGTGTCGCTGGCCGTGCTGGGGGCGGCGGCCGCCGCCTTCCCGTACCTCGCGCCCGCGCCGCCGGCTCCACCCGCCGACACGGCTGCGGAAGTAACCGTTCCCCGAACTGCGGAAGATTTCATCGAGCGGGGCCGGGTGTTCCTTGCGAAGGAAGATCCCCTTAGCGCCGCGGCCGATTTTGACCGCGCGGCCCAGATGAGACCCGGTGACGGTCACACGAAGGCGCTGGCCGCCTACGCCCATGGCCAGGCCGGCCTACATAACCAGGCGCTGTCGCGGGGCCAAGCCGCGGTCGATGATCTGGGCTATACCGAACCGTGGGCCGTGACCAATTTGGCAACCGCACTCGTGCTATCGCGGGCTCCCCACCCCCCCGACATGACGCGGGCTGAGGAGCTGTCCACCGCCGTCCTCGCTCTGGACCCCGACCACCGGGCCGCCCGACACACCCGGGCGTTGGCCCGCTACTACCGAGATACGGCGGACGGGAACGGGGGCTTCAAAGTTCTCGCGAAAAGGGATTGCCTGGACGACATCGACGTGTTGCTGAATCTCGGGCCGAAGTCGCGAAAGTTATACGTCGAAGCCGCGATGCTTTACGCCGCCGAAGGCACGGAACGCGGTCGCAGGAAGGCGGTTGACCTTGCACGTAGAGCGATCGTTATGGGACATTCCGCACGGAGTGTGGTCAAGAACGCCCAATTGGCCCATTTCCTCAACGGCGTCCCCGGTTTCAAGGAACTCGAGTTCGTAAAGCCAGACCCGACGTTCGTGGACACCTCCACCCCATTGTTTATCTCTCCTTTCGCCCCGTAGCGGATTTCGCCCCTTCGTTTCATCGCATTTCAGATTGTTGACGGCGGTGGTTTTTTGACACACTTTCGCCACGAATCTCGATTGCCAAATCAGACGACGATAGGTCACTATCTCGCGGGTTTCGTCAGGCGGTGACACGTCCGTCGCCGCTCACTAACCGAGGCTTCTAAACATGGGTCTGTTGTTCTCCCGCCGCCGCGCCCCGGCGCGGCCCGTCCGCCGTGCGCGTCTGTCCCTGGAATTCCTGGAACACCGCGAGCAGCCAAGTGATTTCTTTTTGCCGACCACACAGGACCCAAACACGCCCGTCTACGGGGTGGGGGAAGAGGGAACCTTCACCGACGGCGAAGCCCCGGTCATCCAAAACTTCACCGCCACGTCGGTCGGGAACGGGACGTACTACCTGACCGGCCAGGTCAGTTCCGCTCAACCCGGCGGCCTGGTCGTCACCTTCGGCGGTGGCATTACGGGGATGGACGGTGTCACCACCACGACGGACGCCAACGGGTACTTCTCGGTAACGGTCACGATCGGGGCGGGCGAACTCGGGACGGTAACGGCCACGACCGTGGATTCGCAGGGGCAGTTGTCCGCGACCGTGTCCCGCGTTGTTACGAGCGAATAATCCCCGCCGCCGGGCCGCCGGCGGCCGTCCCCTATCCGGATCGCGTCCGATGTTCAACCCCTACAGCGTGATCGTGCGGCGGGCCGTCGAGTGCGGCGGCGGGCCGCCGCAACTCGTCCGGTGGGTCCGGGCCGAGATGCACCGGCTCACCCCAGGGACCGGCAAACCCCTACCGAACGACCGGCTCGTCGAACTCCTCGCGGACCAACTCGTCCGCCGGCTCGTGCGCCGCACACCCGCGGACACGGTGCTGAAAGAGGCGGCCCAGACGGTTCGGCTGGAGGTGGAGGGGGTCTAGGACCGCGATGCCGTCGCCGAACGTGTCCGGCAGCCGCTGCACGGCGGCGCAGAAGTCCTCCCACGCCCGCTGGCTCTGCCGGACCGACGCCACCCGGTCCGCCACCGGGGCGGCCGTGGCCAGCGTGTCCCAGCAGTCCGACGCGGCGTAAGCCAGGGCCGCCTGCCACAGGGCGTGTTCGTCCCCGGCGAGGCGGAGGGCGGGGCACGCGCCGAGGCTGTTGAACTGGTCGGCCAGTTCCGTCACCGTGCGGACCTTATCCGCCAGGACGGCCTGCAGGACCCCTTGCGGGAACCCGTTCTTGAGCAGGCCCCGCAGGCCGAGGGCGGCCGCGAGGAAGTCCGTGTACGCCGTCACCCACTTCAGGGCGAGGGCCGCGTTCGGGAGGTCGCGAGGCGAGAGCGTGGTCACAAGGCACCGTTTCTCAAAGGGGAAATCGCGGACGGATTTCCGCAACAATCGAGAAACGGCCGCCGAACGTGTCAAAAAAATTCCGCGCGCCCAAAAAATTTTTACCCGGCCGGGGTCAACGGGCGGCGGCTCGCCTTGCCGACCTTGATCGCCCGGCTGCCGCTCACGTAATACTCCTCGCTGACGCTCACCCCGCCCCAGCCCGGGTAGAGGACCTGCGGGGCGACGTGAAGGAGCGCCCCGGACTGGAGTTGCTCCTTCGACCCCTCCCGCAGGGTCGGGGCCTCCATCGGCTCCAGCCCGATGCCGTGGCCGAACGTCGGGGCGTACCCGTCCGCGAACCCGGCCTTCGTCAGCACGTCCTTGCCGACGTTGTACAGTTCGCCGATCGTGATCCCTTCCCGGAGTTGCGCCGCGATCGCGTCGTGGGCGGCGCACACCGCCTCGAACACCTTGTCGTAGTTGTACTGCACCCGCTCCATCTTGTTCTTCCGGCTCGGGGCGACCGGGAACGGCGTCTTCAGCGACCGGACCAGCCGGCTGTGGTACAGGTCGTGGGCGGTCACGTCGAACACCAGCTTGCTCACGTCCGCCACCGTCTCGCGGGGGGCGTCGTCGTCCGTGCCGGACGTACTCACGCCGGTGCTGATCCGGGTCAGTTCCGGGATGGCGTGCCCGCCCGCCCGCTGGACGAAGTCCTGGGCGGACTCGATCAGCGTCATTTCCGTGTCCGTCTCCCGGAGCATGACGGCGAACATCATCCACGCCCGGTCCAGCACGTGGGACACGGCCCGGACGGCCTCGACCTCGCCGGGGTCCTTCGCCGCCCGGAGCCGCTCCACCAAGGCGTTCACCGGCAGGAGTTGCGTCTTCGGCAGGGCCTCCGCCAGCCGTAGGTTCTGGCCGACGGTCAGGTGGTTCGCCTCGACGCCGAGGACCTTGACCCCGGCCTGGGTGATAAACTTGCTGAGGGCGTCAACGACCTTGTCCTCGCCCTCGACCTTGCGGACCTCGACGGCCGAGCTGAGGGCCTCGAACGCGCGGCCGCCGCGAGTGGTGAACAGCACCGCCTTCTTGCCGACGGCGACGAGGTGGCCGGGGCCGACCGCCGCGCCGAGCAGGTAGGTCAGGTTGATCGGGCTGGTGACCAGAAAGGCGTCGGCCGCCTCGACGGTCATCGCGCGGGCAAGGTTGAGCAGACGTTGCGAAGAGAAGTCCATGAGGCGATCTCACGTGGCGGAAGGTAGGTGTCGCACAACACCGTAGAGAGTGTTGCGCGGTAAGGAGGCAAGGGTGTTTGAGCAATATAGCTAGGCCAACAATCCTCATCTGGGAAGTAGTAAATTTGCCGTCTTGTGAAAATAGTGCGGGACGGGCGCGGAAAGTATCGGGTTCCCCGACACGGGCAGGGGCGGATTCATGCTGACGGTTCACCTGCGGGTCAACGACGCGGACTCGAAGCGGCCGACGCCGGTGCGGCTGGCCGTCACCGGGCCGGGCGGGGAATACTACCCGCCGCTCGGCCGGTTCGCGGCGTTCCCGTGCGGCGTCGGCGAGGACGTGGGCGGCAACCTCCGCGTCGGCCGCGACAACTTCGCCGTCATCGACGGGGCGTGCGAAATCCAGCTCCCCGCCGGCGTCCCCCTGCGAATCCGCGCCGCGAAGGGGCCGGAGTTCCGCCCGCTCGACGAGACCGTCGCCCTCGGGGCCGGCCAGCTGGCCGTCCGCCTGGAGATCGCCCGATGGATCAATTTCGCCGACCGGGGCTGGATGAGCGGCGACTCGCGGGTCCACTTCGTCCCGCCGCACGCGGCCTTGATGGAGGGCGCGGCCGAGGACGTGGCCGTCGTCAACCTGCTCGCGAAGGTCGAGCTGCAACTCGCGAAGGACGGCAACACGTACCCGACGGTCCAGCACCTGACGGCGTTCAGCGGCCAAGCCCCGGCGCTGGCGGCGGGCGGGCACGCGGTCGTCGTGAACACGTACAACGCCCACCGCGCCCTCGGCAGCCTGGGGTTGCTGAACGCGCACCGCGTCGTCTTCCCGCTCGCGTTCGGCGACCCGCTCGACACGGACGACTGGTCACTTTCGGACTGGGCGGCGCAGTGCCGGCGGAAGAAGGGCCTCGTCGTCTGGGCGAGGGCGTTCCACGCCGACGCCGGCGGCGAGGGGCTTGCGGCGGCCGTCCTGGGGAAGATCGACGCCATCGAGTTCGACGCGGAGGTCCGCCCGTCGCCGCTGTTGCCGTGGTACTACCGGCTGCTGAACGCCGGCGTCCGCCTCCCGCTCGTCGGCGGCAGCGGCAAGGACTCGAACCGCGTGCCGGTCGGCGCGGTGCGGACCTACGCCCAAGTCGGCGGGGACCGGACCTACGCCGCGTGGGTCGAGGCCGTGCGGGCGGGGAGGACGTTCGTCACGAACGGCCCGCTACTCACCTTCGACGTGTCGGCGAAGGCCGCGGCGACGGCCGAGTGCGTCACCCGGTTCGAGAAGCTGGAAGTCGTCGCCGACGGGCAGCCGGTCGCGGCGGCGAAGCCGGTCGAGGAGGCCGGCCGGTTCGTCGCGCGAATCGAGACTGCCCTCCCGGCGGCCAACTGGGTCGCGGCCCGGTGCGTCGGCAAGCCGTCGCCACTGAACCCGGCCGCGATCAATTTCGCCCACACGTCGCCGGTCCACCTCGGCCCGCCCCGCCGCGACCCGACGGCCGCGGCCGCCCTCGCCGCGTGCCTCGGCCAGCTCCGCGAGTGGGCGACGACCGCGGGCCGCTACCGGGACGAGAACTGGCGGGCGCAACTCCTGGGCCGCTGCGACGAGGCGGCCGCGAAGCTGGTTCCCGAAACGGAAGGATGAGGGGGTTGAAACGGTCGTAGGGCTTCTCTCCGGAAATGAATGTTGAGCGCGCGCCTCAGTTCGGCGCAACAATTTCAACTCGAATTCTGAGCTTTTGAGCCGGTTCAACATTACTCAGGTCGAATCGAACTCCGGAATTGGACGGATTCTCGGCGGTGAACTAACTTTGGTCAGCGAAACGGTCCGACGGATGGCGACCGGTGTTGCCCCCATCGCCACGAACCGTTCCGATCCCGAGTGCATCCATGATTGGCCTCCGCGAGCCGGGTGATGAAGTCCTCCCTGGGTACCAGCTGATTGCCCCGATCGGCAGCGGCGGGTTCGGCGAGGTGTGGAAGTGTACCGCCCCCGGCGGGCTGCACAAGGCGATCAAATTCGTCTTCGGCAACCTCGACTCGCTCGACGGCGACGCCCTGAAGGCCGAGCAGGAACTCCGCGCCCTCGGCCGGATGAAGGAAGTCCGCCACCCGTTCGTCGTGTCCATCGAGCGGATCGACAACATCTCCGGCGAGCTGCTCATCCTGATGGAGCTGGCCGACAAGAGCCTGCACGACGTGGTCGTCGAGTGCCAGACCCAGGGCCTGCCCGGCATCCCCCGCGACCTGCTGTTGAATTACCTGGCGGACGCGGCCGAGGGGCTGGACCACCTCAACGACAAGCACAACCTGCAACACCTGGACGTGAAGCCGAAGAACCTGTTCCTGGTCGGCGACCGGGTGAAGGTCGCGGACTTCGGCCTCGTGAAGCACCTCGAGCGGCACAGCTCGTCCGGCCTCATGGGCGGGGTGACGCCGGTGTACGCCGCCCCGGAGACGTTCGCGAACAAGATTTCCAAGAAGTCTGACCAGTACAGCCTGGCCGTGGTGTACGTCGATCTCCTGACCGGGGTGAAGCCGTTCGCCGGGAAGAACATCCGGCAGCTGGCGCTGCAGCACATGACGGAAACCCCGGACCTGAACATGCTGCCGCCGGAGGACCGGCCGATCGTGGCGCGGGCGCTGTCGAAGAACCCGGAGGACCGGTTCCCGAGTTGCGCCGCGTTCGTCCACACGCTCATGTCCGGGGCGGCGGCCGAAGGGCCGGCGATGCGGACGCCGCGGCCGCCCGGCGGGAAGCAGTCGCTCTCCCGCGGGAGCAAGGACGCGCACGACACGCCGATGCCGAAGAAGTCGTCGAAGGCCGACCCGAACCCGACGATGACGGTTTCCCGGTTCGAGGTCGGCATCCTCCGGCCGTCGATCTTGATCGGCGTCGGCAGCTTCGGCCGCCGGGCGATCCAGCAGATCCGCTGCCGGCTGCTCGACCGCGTCGGCGACCTGCACCAGGTCCCGAGCTTCCGGTTCCTCTACCTGGACGCCGACCCGGAGACGCCGAACAAGGTGATGGCGGACAAGACCGACTCGGCCATCCTGCCGGAGCAGTTCGTCCACCTGCCGCTGCAGCCGGTGACGAATTACCGGCGGAAGCACCTGGACCCGATCCTGGAGTGGATGTCGCGGGAGAAGTTGTACGCGATGCCCCGGTCACTCGCTCCGGAGGGGTCGCGGGCGCTCGGCCGGCTGGCGTTCTGCGACAACTACTTGAAGGTGGCCGCCCGGCTGAAGAGCGAAATCCAGACGGCCATCCACCCGGAGGCGGTAAAGCAGTCGGCCGACCAGACCGGGCTGACGCCGCGGGCGAAGGCCCCGTCCGTGTACGTGTTCGCCAGCGCCACCGGCGGCAGCAGCGGGTTCCTGCTCGACCTCGGGCACACCGTCCGCCGGGTACTGGCGAAGTTCAACATGGCCGAGGCCCCGGTCACCGCGTTCGTGTTCTGCGGCGCGCCGGAGGACAGTTGCTCGCCGGAGGCCGAACAGGCAAACGTCTACGCGACGCTCACGGAACTGAACCACTACGCCGACCCGGACGTGCAGTTCACGGCCCAGTACAGCGGCGACAACGGCCCGCGGTTCGAGGCGACGGGGCTGCCGTTCTCCGCGACGTACCTGCTGCCGATGGCGCAGCGGACGCTGGAGAGCTTCCGGGACTGCGTGTCGCACCTGTCCGGGTACGTCACGCACGAACTCACGTCCCCGCTCGGGTCCGCGCTCGAGGACATGCGGGGCCGCAAGCCGTTGCCGGGGCGGACGCCGTTCCGCGGGTTCGGCACGTTCGGCGTCTGGTTCCCCCGCGGCCTGTTGCTCCGGTCCGCCGCCCGGCAGCTCTGCCTGGCGCTGTTGAAGACGTGGTCCTCCACGAGCAAGGACCGGATGCCGATCCAGGCGCAGAAGCTGATCGACGACATTTACAACGACCCGCGGCTGACGCCGGACGCGGTCAACCAGTTCCTCATCGAGGAGTCGCGGTCGAGCACGCACGGCACGCCGCTGGAGATGCTCGGGAACTGGTGGACGACGCTCGGCGAGCAGATCGACGTGGTGGCGAAGCAGAACGACGGGGTGGCGTGGTCGGCGTCCGCGTGGGAGCAGGCCCGCGACCTGATCGGGTTCGAGCCGACGACCGAGGCCGACAGCCCGTACCGCCGCGGCCGGTTCAGCCGGATGCTCGACCGCGGCATCACGAACTCGGGGAAGGCGTGGGAGAACGAGCTGACGGAGCTGATCCGCCCGCTCAACGACATCCACGGCGCGCGGCTGTTCGCCCTGTCGGCGACGCTCGAGCGGGTGATGAGCGCGATGAACTCGGCCGCCCAGGTGCTCGAGCAGAAGGCCCCCGGCCTGGCGGACAAGCGGGGCAAGGCGCTCGGCGCGGCGTCCGCCGCCTACGAGGCGTGCCAGGCGGACGGCGGCGGGTTCAAGCTGTTCGGCGGCAGCCAGGCCCGCACGCTCCGGGCGTTCCACGAGAAGCTGAAGCTGTTCTTCGACAGTCGGGTGATGGAGGACCTGGCGGCCGCGACGGCCCGGTTCTACCGGAAGCTGGCCGCCCGGATCGACGACCACCTGCGGAGTGTGCTCGTCGCCCGCGACCAGCTGGACGCGATGATCCGGCAGGTCGAGTCGCCGCCCCCGACGACGCCCGGCAGCCGGTTCGGGATGCCCGGCCTGCGGAGCCGGGCCGACACGTCGGACGAGTCGATGCAGGCGACGTTGGAACTGTCCAACACGATGCGGGTCGTCCTGCCGAACGGCGACGACCAACTCGACCACGCGGCCGCGGAGTCACTGAAGGACCTGCCGCCGGAGGAGGTCGTGAAGCTGTACGACATCCTCGACCGGCTGGTGATCGAGCCGCGGGGCGGCCTCGTGCAGTTGTGCAAGCTGAACTCCGACCTGTACCGGGCGCTGTGCCTGCCGATGATCGAGCAGACGGCCGCGTTCCTGGCGAACATCGTGCCGACGCAGGACGTGACGGAGGTGGAGCTGACGAGCCAGGAGTCGAAGAAGGGGACGCTGCCGCAGCGGATCAGCCACTACCTGAAGCTGGCGACGCCGCAAGCGCCGGGGCCGGTCGAGGAGGAGAAAACCTACGTGCTCGTCCCCGCGACGCCGCCGGGGGCGAAGTTCGCGGGCGAGGTCAAGCAGGTGCTGCCGAAGGTCGTCACGGTGACGGTGCAGGGCCAGGGCACGGACTTGCTGTTCTGCCGCGAGCAGGGCTACCTGCGGCCGGCCGACCTGATGAAGCTGATCGAGCCGTGCTGGGATTCGTACTCGACGGCCGCCGAGGCGATCGAAAGCTCGCCGCACTGCCGGTTCGACGTACTGGAGTGGATGCCGCTGGAGGCGCGGTAGGTTCTTGACTTCCGAAGTCCGGTTTCGACTTCGGAAGTCGAGCGGGACAGGTTGCGTTCTCGTCCCGAACGTCTCGTTCGGGACGCCGCGTCCGCGAACCTCTGGTTCCCGAAAAAGGGTGGTTGCTGGCACGTCTACGCCGCAAACGAGACGTTTGCGGCGTCGCATCCCGAACCGGAGGTTCGGGACGAG
>NZ_JCABYM010000044.1:0-4452 GCF_059499385.1 Limnoglobus sp.
GAAGCTCACCCCCCTCCCTAGCCCTCCCCCCCAAGGGGGGAGGGAACAAAGCCAAAGCCGTCCCTCGCTCCGCTCGGAGGCTTGCCCGTGACGCCGCTCGTCGCCGCGTATGTCGGGCTGGTCCTCGCCCGCGTCGGCACGTTCGTCGCGGTCCTGCCGCCGTTCGCCGCCCGCACGCCGCGGACCGTTCGGGCCGCGTTCGCCATTGTGCTCACCGCGTTCTACCTCGCCGCCGCGCCGCCGACGTGGGACGCCGAGTTCGCGAAGGCGGCCGGCGACGTTCACCCGCTGCGGTACGCCCTCGCGCTGGTCCGGGAGGCGCTCATCGGCGCGAGCATGGGGTTCGTGTTCGCGCTGTTCCTGCTGCCGGCCCGGATCGCCGGGGAGTTCATCACGGCCCAGATCGGGCTGAACGCAGCCCCGTCGATCAGCCCGAGCGGGCCGGACGGCGGCGGGCCGTACACCGTCGCATTCGAGACGGCCGCCGGCCTCATGTTCCTCGGGCTGGACGGCCACCACGTCGCGCTGGCGGCGCTGCACGCCAGCTTCGCGAAGTTCCCACTCGGCGGCAGCGGCCTGCCGGAGTTCGGCCCGCACCTCGCGGCGCTGAGTTCGGCCTACGAGGCCGGGATGCTGCTCGCCGGGCCGCTCGCGCTGTGCCTGTTTTTGCTGAGCGTCAGCCTGGCGATCATGACCCGCGTGGCCCCGCAGTTGAACGTGTACTCGATCGGGTTCACGCTGCAATCCATCGTCGCGCTGCTCGGCGTGCTGTTCCTGCTGCCGGAGATCGTCCGGGCGCTGGCGTTCGCCTTGAGCCGCAACGCGGACGCGGTCCACCCCGTCCTCAACGGGGGGTAGCGCGTGGCCGAAGACGTTGACCCGGAATCGAAAACCGAGGAGGCGAGTCCGAAACGACGGGAGGACGCCCGCAAGCAAGGCCAGATTCCCTTCAGCGCGGAACTGGTCGGCGCGGTCGTCCTCTTGGCCAGCGTCCTCGCGCTCGCGAACCTCGGCAAGCCGCTCGGCGAGGCCATGCTGAACGTCTTCCGCCACGACCTCCCGAAAGCCTTCCGCGGCGACTTCACCGCCCTCGACGCGCAGGTCCTCTTCGCCCGCACCGCGATCACCGTCCTCACCGCGCTGCTGCCGATCCTCGGCGTCATGCTCGCCGCCGGGGTCGCGGCGGCGGTCGCGCAGGCCGGGTTCCAGATCACGCCCGAACGCCTCGAACTGAAGTTCGACCGCCTCGACCCGACGAGCGGGTTCGGCCGGCTGTTCTCGTTCGCGTCCGTCGTGAAGGGGCTGCTCGCGATCCTGAAAGTGACGGCCGTGGCGGTCGTCGCTTACGTCGTCATCGACGGGCGGTACGGCCTTATCACCGGCCTCGGCCGGGACCGCGTGCCGGGGGCGGCGGTGACCGCGTGGTCGATCGTGACGCGGCTGGCCGTGTACCTCGCGGCCGCGGCCGTGCTGATCGCGCTCATCGACTACGTCTACCAGCGGCAGCGGTTCGAGACGCAGCTGCGGATGACGAAGCAGGAGGTGAAGGAAGAACTCAAGGAGTCCGAAGGCGACCCGCAGTTGAAGGCCCGGATGCGGCAGGTCGCCCGCGAACGGGCACGCCGCAAGATGCTCCAGGCCGTGCCGAAGGCGACGGTCGTGATTACGAACCCGACGCACTACGCCGTCGCGCTGCGGTACGAGGCCGCGACGGACGCCGCCCCGGTCGTGGTCGCGAAGGGGGCCGGCGCGTTCGCGGAGCGGATCATGGCCCTGGCCCGGACGAGCGGCGTCCCGGTGCTGGAGCGGCCGCCGTTGGCGCGGGCGCTGTTCAAGGGCGTGCGGGAAGGGCAGCCGATCCCGGCCGTGCTGTTCCGTGCGGTTGCGGAATTGATCGCGTTGGTGTATCGGTTGCGAGCGGCGTAACGGGGGTCGGGTTCCGCCCCGCGCTCAAAACGCGCAAACTCTGAGCCAGGGCGTAAAAACGCCCGCCGTTCGCTCCCGCGGGAGTGAACAACTCGACCGACGCCGTAACTGGGCCGAATTTCTCCGGGATATTTACCCGGTCCGGCCGACCCGCTTCGCGGGGCTGAACTAAATATCCTTGCCGGCAACGCCGGCCGCGGTCAGGACGCACGATGGCGACGCCGACGACGAACCCGGTCACGACGACCCTGCAACGCAGCGAGCTGGTCCTCGCCTTCTCGCTGCTCGGCCTGTTGGTCGTGTTCCTCGTCCCGCTGCCGACGATCGTGCTGGACCTGCTGCTCGCGGTAAACCTGAGTGCGACGGTCCTCCTGCTGCTGGTCACGCTGAGCGTGAAGCAGCCCTTAGATTTTTCGACGTTCCCGTCGCTACTTTTGCTACTGACCCTGTTTCGCCTCGGGTTGAACGTGGCGACGACACGGTTGATCCTGCTGAACGGGGACGCGGGGGAGATCGTTCAGGCGTTCGGGAAGTTCGTGGTCGGCGGGAACTTACTCGTCGGCCTGGTGATCTTTGCCATCTTGATCGTGATTCAGTTCGTGGTCATCACGAAGGGGGCCGGCCGCGTCTCGGAAGTCGCCGCCCGGTTCACGCTCGACGCCATGCCCGGCAAGCAAATGGCGATCGACGCCGAGATGAACGCCGGCCTCATCGACGAGGCGGAAGCGCGGCGGCGGCGGTCGAACCTGATGCGGGAGAGCGAGTTCTACGGCACGATGGACGGGGCCAGCCGGTTCGTCCGCGGCGACGCCATCGCCGCCGTCCTCATCACCGGCGTCAACCTGATCGGCGGCATCATCCTCGGCCTCATCAACGGGATGTCGGTCGTCGCCGCCGTGCAGAAGTACTCGATCCTCACCATCGGCGACGGGCTGATTACGCAGATACCGGCCCTCATCACGGCGACGGCGTCCGGCCTGCTCGTGACGAAGGCGACCAGCGGCGACAGCCTCGGCGAGGAACTCGGCGGCCAGGCGAAAACCAGCGTCGCCCCGCTGCGGCTCGGGGCGTTCATCGTGTTCGCCCTCGCCCTCGTACCGGGGCTGCCGAAGATTCCGTTCCTGCTGCTCGGCGTCATGCTGTTCGTCGCGGCCCGCCGGATCGCGGCGGAAGTGACGAAGAAGCCGACGACGCCCGCGGGGGGCGTGCCCGCGGTGCCGGGGGCGCAGCCGGAAGCGCCGAAATCGACGCTCGAAACCTACGTGGAAGACTTCCTGCAATCGGACCGCATCAGCCTGGAGATCGGCGGCGGGCTGATCCCGATGGTGTCGTCGAAGCGCGGGCCGGGCCTGCTCGACCGCATCGGCGGATTGAGAAGAGACATCGCGAAGCAGAACGGGCTGTGGGTCCCGGCCGTCCGGGTGCGGGACAACATGCAACTGGACGCGGAGACGTACCGCGTCCTGGTCGGCGGCCGGGAAGTCGCCCGCGGCATGGTCCGCCCCGACCAGTGGCTGGCCATCGACCCGAGCGGCGCGGGGCGGATCATGATCGACGGCGAGGACGCCCGCGAGCCGGCGTTCGGCCTGCCGGCGAAGTGGATTTTTGAACCCGACCGCGGCCGGGCCGAGATGAGCGGGTACACGGTGGTGGACGCCCCGAGCGTGCTCATCACGCACCTGGGCGAGGTGGTCCGCAAGCACGCCCACGAGCTGCTCAGCCGCGAGGACCTGAAGGGGCTGGTGGACAAGGTGCGGGAAACCTCCCCGGCCGTCGTGGACGAGCTGATCCCGACCGTCATGACGATGGGGGCACTGCACCGCGTCCTGACGCAGCTGTTGCAAGAGCGGGTCCCGGTCACGAACCTCGCCCGGATCATGGAGAGCCTGGCGTCGCACGGGCCGACGGTGAAGGACCCCGGCGACCTGACCGAGAAGGTGCGGGCGGACATCGGCCGGACGATCTGCGACCGGTTCCGCGACGCCAACGGCCGCCTCCGGGCGATCGTGTTGGACCCGCGGCTGGAGGTCGAGCTCCGGCGGTCGGTGCAGCCGCAGGGCCAGCAGTTGCTGTTGGACCTCGGCCGGCTGGAGCAACTGACGATCCGGTTGAAGACGGAACAGGACAAGGCCGCCCAACGGGGCTACGAGGTCGCGCTCTTGTGCGATTCGAGCATCCGGCGGGCCGTGCGGAACGCGCTGTCGCGGGCGCTGAACGACCTCGCGGTAATCGCGTACCAGGAGATTCCGACGGACATGCTGATGGACCCGGTGGCGGTGATCCGCCCCGAAGAGTTGACCGGCCCCAGCACCGTCGGCGCGATGTTCGAAGTCGCGAAGAGTTGAATTGCGATCGGACATTCAACCGCAACACGGAGGTTTTGCGGAGCGGTCTTGGCTTTGTTCCCTCCCCCTTGGGGGGGAGGGCTAGGGAGGGGGTGAGCTTCCTCCCTCGGGCGCGAATGCCCCAGTGGAAGGGAGGTGGGGGGGGGGGGGGCCCCCCCCCCCCCCCCCCCCCCCCCCCCCC